>NZ_JAFMZG010000034.1:0-37074 GCF_049132125.1 Pseudomonas sp. NFX5 | reverse complement strand
GCCCCAATAAGAGCGCTGCACGGGACTGTGTTGTAGGGCTGCTGCGCAGCCCAACGCGGGGCAAGCCCGCTCGCCACAGGTTACTGTTTGCCCGTTCTATCTCTTAACTGATCGGCATTACCCTTGCGGGTTTTTTTGTGCCTCCCGTAGCCCCCTTCCACCCTTGCCCTTCTTCGCGACCGAGGAGATGTCCATGGAAACTACCTGGCTGGCCCAGGCCAAACGCTTGCAAGCCTTGGCCTCCACGGGGCTGCACTTTTGCACCGATGATTTCGAGCGCGAACGCCTGGAAGAAATCGCCGAGATTGCCCACAGCATGCTGGCGCAGCTGGGCAATGTGCCCCTGGAGCGCATCACCGGGCTGGTGTCGGATTTCGCCCAGCGCTATTCGACGCCGATGATCGACGTGCGTGGCGCGGTGATCGAGGGTGAGCGGATTCTGCTGGTGCGCGAGGCCACCGACGGTTGCTGGGCGCTGCCCGGTGGTTATGCCGATATCGGGTTGTCGGCGGCGGAAAACATCATCAAGGAAATTCGCGAGGAAGCCGGGCTGAGCGTTACTGCGCGGGCGCTGTATAGCGTCACCCACAAGGCCAAGGGGTTGTACCGGCCGGATGTGCGGGATTTCTACAAGTTGTATTTCCTGTGTGAACGGGTGGATCAACTGGCGCCGGTGGCCGGGTTCGAGACCACCGAGGTGGGCTTTTTCAGCCTGGACGAGCTACCGCCGCTGTCCCGTGGACGCACCATCGAAAGTGATCTGGAGGCGGCGTTCGCCTTTCATCGCGGCGAGACCACGCAGACGCTGTTCGACTGATCCAATTTGTATCACTGCTGCACCGCTTTCGTGCCCGACTGGGCACAGCGAACACTCCCGCCTGCGTTCCCCGCCTGTTTGGCTATAAATACTGTGCACGGTGCACAGCGGCGACCGTGCGCCTGTCACTGCCGGTGATTTGGCACGCCCGGTGCAACAGGCCTGCGTCACTCATTCAGGGAGCACGCACATGACGCAGCAAGAACCGGGCAACGATTACCCCTTAAGCGAAGTCCCCATGCATGCGCGCAAAGGCCTGGCGTCGACCGCCATGGTGCTGCTGGGCTTTACCTTTTTTACCGCGACCATGTTTGCCGGCGGCAAGCTCGGGGTGGCGTTCAGTTTCACCGAGATGCTCGGCGTGGTGGCCCTGGGTAACCTGCTGTTGGGTATCTACGCCGCAGGCCTGGGTTACATCGCGTTCAAGAGCGGGTTGAACTCGGTGTTGATGGGCCGCTTCTGCTTTGGCGAGGTGGGCAGCAAGCTCAGTGACTTGATCCTCGGGTTCACCCAGATCGGCTGGTACGCCTGGGGCACCGCCACGGCGGCCGTGGTGCTGGGCAAGTATTTCGAGCTGAGCCAGGGCAGCGTGCTGGCGTTGATGGTGCTGTTCGGCCTGGTGTTCTGCGCCACGGCCTACGTGGGTTATCGCGGGCTGGAGATCCTTTCCTACATCGCGGTGCCGGCCATGGGCCTGTTGCTGTTGCTGTCGATGTGGGTCGCCACGGTGAAAGTCGGCGGGCTGGATGGGCTGCTGGCGGTGGTGCCGACCGGCGAGCTGGATTTGTCCACCGCGATCACCCTGGTGTTCGGCACGTTCGTCAGCGGCGCCACCCAGGCCACCAACTGGACGCGGTTTTCCCGCTCGGCCAAGGTCGCGGTGCTGGCCAGCCTGATCGGGTTCTTTATCGGCAATGGTTTGATGGTGCTGATCGGCGCCTATGGCGCGATCGTCTACCAACAGCCCGACGTGGTCGAAGTGTTGCTGCTGCAAGGCTTCGCCATGGCGGCAATGGCCATGTTGCTGCTCAATATCTGGAGCACCCAGGACAACACCATCTACAACTTCGCCGTGGCCGGCTGCAACCTGCTGCGCACCAAGCGCCGCAAAACCGTGACCTTGGCGGGTGCGGTGATCGGCACCCTGCTGGCGTTGCTGGGTATGTACGACATGCTGGTGCCGTACCTGATCCTGCTGGGCACGGTGATTCCGCCGATTGGCGGGGTGATCATGGCGGACTTCTTCTACCGCTGGCGCGGCCACTACCCGCGCCTGGCGGATGCGCGCCTGCCAGCCTTCAACTGGGCCGGGCTGGTGGCGTACGCGGTGGGTACCGTGCTGGCGTTCAACTCGCCGTGGGTCGCGCCGTTGGTGGGCATCGCAGCCGCGTCGCTGACCTACGTCGCACTCACCGCCGTGCTGCGCGTGCCTTTGGCTGATGCCCGGGCATGAGCCTGACCATTGCGGAGGTACTGGCGTTGCCGGGGCTGGAATCCATGCGCCTGCGCGCCGGCGCTGCCGCCCTGGATAACGTCGTGCGTTGGCCTTATGTGGCGGAAAACAGCGGGATCGCCGAGTGGGTGCTGGGCGGTGAATTGGTGTTCGTCACCGGCATCAACCACCCACGGGATGAGGCCAACCTCCTGCAACTGCTGGACGAAGCCTGCCAGCGCCAAGTGGCCGGGTTGGTGATCCTGACGGGAGCGGCGTATATCCAGGCGATTCCCCAGCGCTTGCTCGACGCCGCCGAAGCCGCCGGCATGCCGCTGATCGAGCAGCCCTACTCGCTGAAAATGGTGCTGGTGACCCAGGCGATTGGTTCGGCGCTGATCCAGTCCGAGCAACTGGGACGCTCGCGGCACGACGTGCTGGAGCGCTTGCTGAGCGGGGATTATCAATCCCTGGATTTGCTGCTGCATCGGGCCGTGCAATTGAATATGCCAATGGCCGGGCATTGGCAGGTCGCCCAGCTGCAATTGGAAGGCAGTGAGCTGCTGTTTGCCCAGGGGGACGCGGCACAGGTGGAGGCACAGCTGGCGCGACAACACGACGGTATCAGTCGGCGCTTGCGTCAATTATCGGCGGTACTGCCGGTACTGGGGCGCGCCGGACAATGGACCCTGCTGCTGCCGGCACCGGATGCCGTCACGGCCTTGGCCAACCGCCAGCAACTGGCCAACTGGCTGAACCCGCTCAACCTGCGCCTGGCGCCGCTGAAATTGTTTATCGGCCTGAGCGCCGCTGCACACCCACCCGCGCGCCTGGCCCAGGCGCAGGACGAAGCACGCCAGGCATTGGTGGCGGCACGACGCTTCAGCGAGCGTGCCGGGCTATGCGTGTATGACGAACTGGGCGTGCTCAAGCTGCTCAGCGGTGTCCGTGATCGCGCCCTGCTCGACCAGTTCCTCAATGAACGCCTGGGCCCGCTGCTGCGTCACGACCTGCACCACGGCCCCAGCCTGATGCCGACCCTGGAAGCCTGGTTTCACGAGAATGGTAACCTTGTGGCTGCCGCCCAGCGCCTGGCCTTGCACCGCAATACCCTGACGCACCGTGTCCAGCGCATCGAAGCCCTGTGCGGTCTGACACTGGATAACGCTTATGACCGCCTGGACATCGGCATCGCCCTGATGATCTGGCGGCTGTCTGCCTGATTGTTTTTAGCCAAGAGGAACTTGCCCATGCACATCATCAACGCCCGCCTGCGCAACCGTGAAGGCCTGCATGATCTGCACCTGGAACACGGCCGGATCGCCAGCATCACCCCACACACAACAGCGCCGGCAGTGGGGCCCAATGACCTGGATGCAGCCGGCAACCTGGTGATACCGCCCTTCGTCGAACCGCATATTCACCTCGATGCCACCCTCACCGCCGGCGAACCGCGCTGGAACATGAGCGGCACCCTGTTCGAAGGCATCGAGTGCTGGGGTGAACGCAAGGCCACCATCACCGAGGAAGACACCAGGTCCCGCGCCAAAAAAACCATCCAGGCCCTCGCCGCCCACGGCATCCAGCATGTACGCACCCATGTCGATGTCACCGACCCCGACCTCACGGCGCTCAAGGCCATGCTGCAAGTGCGCGAAGAAAGCTCGCACCTGATCGACCTGCAAATCGTCGCCTTTCCCCAGGAAGGCATCGAGTCGTACCGCAACGGCCGCGAACTGATGGAAGAAGCCATTCGCCTGGGCGCCGATGTGATCGGCGGCATCCCCCACTTCGAATACACCCGCGACCAAGGCGTGAGTTCGGTGAAGTTCCTGATGGACCTGGCCGAACGCACCGGCTGCCTGGTGGATGTGCACTGCGACGAAACCGACGACCCGCACTCACGCTTCCTCGAAGTACTCGCCGAAGAAGCCCGCAGCCGCGACATGGGCGCCCGCGTCACCGCCAGCCACACCACGGCCATGGGTTCCTACGACAATGCCTACTGCGCCAAACTGTTCCGCCTGCTGGGGCACTCCGGGATCAGCTTCGTCTCTTGTCCCACCGAAAGCATCCACCTGCAGGGTCGCTTCGACAGCTTCCCGAAACGCCGTGGTGTCACCCGGGTCAACGAGCTGCTGGAGGCCGGCATGAACGTATGCTTTGGCCAGGACTCCATCGTCGATCCCTGGTACCCGCTGGGCAACGGCAACATCCTGCGCGTACTGGAAGCCGGTTTGCACATCTGCCATATGCTCGGCTACCGCAACCTGCAAAGCGCCCTCGACCTGGTGACCGACAACAGCGCCAAGGCCATGGCCCTGGGTGACCGTTACGGCCTTGAAGCCGGGCGCCCGGCCAACCTGCTGATCCTCTCGGCCGACAGCGACTACGAGGTGATTCGCAGCCAAGGGCTGCCGCTGTATTCGATTCGCCACGGCAAGGTGTTGATGAAGCGCCAGCCCGCGCAGGTGGAGTTTGTCTAAGCACCCAGTCAGACGATTGAGTCGAGATCCAGCGGCTGTGCCCTCCCCAGCTCACTCTGCGCAGCGGGAGGGATGCTCGCGACCTGAGGCAACGCCTGGTTTTCACGATGGCGGAACCAGCGCTTGAGACTGGGTTGCAGGTTGGAGCAGTGGCTATGGCTGCCGTAGACATCACGCGCTTCAAGACGACGCCAGCGCAGGGTTTGCAGGCGTTCGCGACTGGTGTACAGGCGGTCGATCTCAGCGTTCAGCGGCTCATGGTATTCATAGGCACGGTCGTTGGCCGGGCGCTGTCGAGTCAGTTCACGCCGCTTGTCTTGCAGTTGCTTGCCCATGGTCGCAAGGGCGTGGTCGAGCAGTTCAAACTCCCGTTGGGTCACCAGAGGACCGTTGCTATCCACAGCCTGTTGCCAGCGACGCAACGTCGCCCAGGCGGCCGGGATGTAGCTGGCGGTCATGAAATGCTGCTTGTATTGCACCAACTGTTTGATCAGGCCTTCGCGATCGGGCATGTCACCGCGCGTTTGCCATGCCCGGTTGCGGCCGGCTTCTTCAATGGACTCGCAGCCCGGCGTCCACAGCACGGACGAATGCGTACCGTCCGGGAGCACGATCGGCATGAAGTGCTGTTGATCGCCGTGGTGTTGGTAGGGGTTGCCGCCAATACGCACCAGGCCGGCGGCGAACAACAGGCCCCCGGCCGTGGGGGCGCTGAATAGCGTGACGGCACCGGGGATCCAGAGTTTGGCGGTGGTGTTCATCCAAGGCGCCGGGACGCTGGGGACCGGGTCGTTGTGGTTGACGATGCGGTGGTGCACCAACGCGGAAGCGCCGGCAGTGAACTCGGCATCGGCGGCGCGGGGGGCGCCGTAGGTGTAGAGGAGGATGTTGTAGTGAGCGTCGGGAATTCGGCGCAGCCCCTCAGCCAGAAGCAACGCGATGGCGCCGCCAAGGCTGTGACCACATATAACTATTCGTTGCCCGACATGAAACTGGTCGAGGTATCGCAGCACGAAGTTACGTACCGCTCGGTAAGCCTGATAAAATCCCTCATGCGCCTTGCCTACGCCATCGATGAAGGGCACTTGATGGGCGTTGGCATCTCGCAATCCATCAGATGGGCTGGCGGTGCCACGCACCGCTATCAGCATGACCTCATCGTGGTGGGTTATGAAAGCCTGGGTATCAGTACCGCCTTTTTCGTCATCGAAGAAGTGCAAATGCGCAGGGTGTTCCTGTTTTTCCTCCAACTCCGGACGATTTTGCGGATACAGCTCAGGATCGAAGGGAAGAATTTCAAAACGCCGTGAGTAAGGTACATCCTCATAAAGCGGATAAAAACGTCGCACTTGCTCCGGATCAACTCGCCAGGCTTGGTGAAACCCAGATAGTTGTTCAGCAAACAAATTTCCAACACTGGGATCCAGTGGAAAGCGCACTTGATCAAATGGTTTGTCTGGGGGCTCCTGGCCAAAATCGCAGTAACTCAACGCCGCAAACAGTGCCAATTGGTACAGGTTCAAGGCACAGAAGCGGTCTTCCGTGGATAGCATTGGACGCAGGGCTCGCAGTGGACGTACTTCGAGAACAGTGTGATTGCTCGGGAACAACACCACCCCTGATAAGGAGGGTTGGGACGGACCGAACCCCAGATCAGCCATCATTTTTAGGGCATGGCGTTTGGGTCGGTAAGCAGTGGGTGTCACGGCAGGTAGATGGGAGCCCTGACGAACCAAGTCGCTCACTTCAACCTGATAAAAGTGGTCAGCTTTCTGCCGCGCAGAATTGCTCTCGGTTTGCTCACCGCTGGATTTTGAAAATTTCGTTTGTTCAGCTCTGACCTGAAGGTCGGTGATGGGTAACGGATACTTTTCTCGCCTCTGCAATGTCGAATAGTAGCTCCCCAACTCCTGATACATAGCATCGAAAACCAACACTACAGGACCACGGCAGTGCCCCTCTAATCGTACAAAACCATCTCCATTCAAACGGCCTGCGTATCGCTGCCCTGCACTGTCAAAAATTTCATAGTTGAGCCCTCCATAGGCTTTCCCGTCACCGGACTCGTCCACTAGACAAAAACTCAGCCAGTCTCCACGCAGCGTACAGGCGGGAATTTTTTCGTTAAAAAACGGTTTTTTCCATTGTTCTATCGTCATGCCTGAACATCCTTATTCACTGCAACTTGGATATATGTCACATACACGCCCATCGGGCATTTTGAAGGATTTGAAATCTGTAGTGTTACCCCCACAAAACGCGTACTGGTCCTCAAAGCTTTTGCCTCGACAGCGTTTCCACCCTTGAGAAAAACGAACCCAGTTATCGCCCATATAAGGTCGTTCCTCACTAATGAGGTTCAGCTTTATCACTACCTTTTTCCCACCCAACTCATCTCGCGAAAAAACACCGTTCGAGTGAGTTTTATATCTTTGCCCTGTAGCGCCCAGCGAATTACAGTTCAGAACCTTTCTGATCGCATGTATCGGCCCCACAGTCCGAAACAACCACTGACATTGCCAAGACAGTTCCTGAACTCCCGACTCCGGCATTCCAGGCCTATCACCCTCCAGACGATCCCGAATCGAAATCCCCGCAATATCCCCGCCAACATCCGAATCCCGCGTACCCCACTTAGCGTAAAAATCAAACTCCACATTGCGTAATACCAGCGGACACCCCTGTACCGTTTCACTCAGCGGTAACTCATAACTCGCCCGACTTGCCACCGGTTTGTACTCGGTAAAAAAAACCTTCCTCTCCGGCCTCTTGCCTCGGCGCCTTGGCAAGGTGCAGGTCTCACCCGTTGCGGGCCCGTAGTTGGCGGCAGTTTTAAGTTCAAATTCCGCCGGTAAATCCACCTCCAACGTAAAGCGATCAACCGGCTTCATCGCACACCCCGAAAGTCCCGCCGTTGCCAGTGCAAGCAGCACGCCCCATACACGCTTACTCATCCTTGTTCTCCAACATGAGCCACTGCTGCTTAACTCGTTCAAAGTGATCCTGCGGTGTTTCTCCAACCGTCGGCTGCCAACGAATCCCACTGCTGCGAGTGGCCTCTTCCAACCGTCGCACGACCAGAAACTCCAACTGTTCCGGCTGGCTCCATCGCCAACTGCGAGCCTGTTCCAACACTTGGGTCAGCCAGACCCTGGGGTCTTGGAACTCAACCAATGCCGCCAGATCTTCACTGCGTTCAGCCAGCAGGTAACGCAGGATATTGGCGTGCAGGATGGCGCTGGCATTCGGGTTGGGCGTGTTCAGCCAGGGGGCTGGCTCGGGCACCGGATAGTCACCGGGGGCAGGGTTGTCGCCACAGTGCCAACTGCCTTCATGCCAGTAGCACACACTGATCAGTGGGCCGAGGAATGCTGGCCAGTGTTCAAGGCCCAGATGGTTCAGTGCGCGCGCCAACGTACGATTGTCGTGAAGGCGGTACAGCGTCCGGTTATTCTCCGGTCCGACCAGCAGCCGGTCGCGCCAATGCCGGGACATGTCCGTCAGGTCCGCGTCTGGCAAGCTGCCCAGCCAGCCCCAATTCATCTCTGGTTCTTGCAGAAGATCGAGCAACGCGGGCTCCCCTACCTGATCCAGCAACAGGATCACGGGGCCAGCCATGGCCATTTCCGCCAGTGGGGTTTGTGCGTAGAGGCGGCAGTACGCTGGAAAACCGCGTGCCGCCAACATTGGCTGGCACGCTGCGTGATTTCCCTCAAGCATCAGGCACAGCCTGTGCCCCGCCTGTTGCTGTTGGCTCATCCATCGGCTTGGAAGGTTTTCCATCAGGCCGCCCTCCCGCCGACAGTGCAGAGGCCTTCGCGGCAGTCCTCGCATAGCGGGCAGAAGTCCGCATCCAGTTGCCTGGCCAAGTGCATGATGGCGCCCTGTGTGGCGGAGATTTTCGGGCTCTGCGCAACCAACAGGGCGTTCGCCGACCTGGTCGCGGACGGGGTTCCACCGAGGGTGATGGGCCGACTGCTGAAAATGCCGCCTGCCTGGATCACCAGGTGCTCTCCGCCGGCCTTGAAACTCAGTTGTACGCCCGCGTCGATAACCAGGCTGGCGCCGGCCTTGAGATGCACCTGTTGCCCGGCTTCAATCATCAGGGTTTGCCCGACATAGGTCCGGCTGTCGCCCTGCACGTCCAGATGATCGCTGGCGTTGAGTGCAACCTTGCGGTCACCGGTGACGTGACGATGCTCCTCGCTTTCCAGGTGCGCCGTACTTAACCCTCGGATGATTTCACGCCGCTCACCGGCCACTTCCAGGCGACTGTCATGCCCCACCTGCTGCTCCAGGTCCCGCTGGGCACGAAGGTAGATGAGCTCCTTGCCACGGCGGTCTTCCAGGTGCAATTCGTTGCCGCCGCCTCCGCCCGGGGTGCTGCGACTGCGCAAGACGCTGCGGGTCTTGTGTTGCGGCAAGGAATAGGTCGGCATGTGCAACGCATTGGCCAGGCAACCGTTGATCAGCGGCTGGTCCGGGTCGCCCTCCAGGAACGTCACCAGCACTTCCATGCCCACCCGCGGGATCATCGTTGCGCCAAACCCGTCTCCGGCCCAACCCGATGCCACCCGCACCCAACAACTGCTTGTGTCATCGCTCTTGTCCAGTCGGTCCCAGTGAAACCGTACTTTCACCCGGCCGTATGCATCGCAATGCACCTCCTCGCCGGCAGGCCCGGTCACCGTGGCGGTCTGGGTGCCGTGGATGGTCGGCTTGGGGTACTTGAGAGGGGGTCGATACGGCGCACTCCAGGGTGTCGCGGTGAAACGGTTGCGATACCCCTGGAATGCATCCACCTCCTCACCAGTCGCATCCTCCAGCACCTGCGGTTGATAACCCTCGTGACGGATCGAAGTGATCAACCATAAATCATTGCAGGCCGGATCCGGATGGTCGTGCAGCTCAAGAAAGTGCCCACTGCGCAGCACCGCTTGGTCGCTCTTGCCCAATGCACGATATCGGCCGATCTGAAGGCGCTCCAACCCCCTGCGCGCCAGGCGAGCCCCCCGTGCATGGCCGGTAAACCCAGCCGGGTAGCGGTAGTCCTCAAGGGGTTGCGCTGAGGCAGAACCCGCGCTGTCTTGCAGGCATAAGGACGGATGCTCGAAGTCATGATCACGACGCACCGTTCGCTGGCTGCGGGTCGCCAGGCGTACGTCGAAACGCTGGATAACCCGTGTCTCGGCCAGCGGGCCGCCGGCAGCTGAATAACGCTGCGCAGGCAGGCGCTGAAATACGGTCTGGTCGTCGCCAAACACCAGCACATGCTGGTGCTCGCTGTGACGGAAGTGGTAGTGAATGCCCTCCTCTTCACACAGCCGCTGGATGAAATGCAGGTCGGTTTCCGCGTATTGCACGCAGAACGTCCGCGGCGGGTAGACCACCGGCCCCAACTCAAAGGCGTAGCGGTCGGCCAGGATGCCGTGGTGTTCGAGGACTGCCGCGATGATCTGCGGAACACTGCGCTGCTGGAAAATCCGCTGGTCGCGTCGATGCGCAAGGTAGGCGAGACTCGGCGCCAATGTCAGGTGATAGCGGGTGAGCCGCCGCCCGGGGTCGTCGCGGCCAATCGCGTAAACCTGCCCGTGCAGGCCTTCATTCGCATCGCCAAAAACCAGGTAGGCAGGCTGGTGGAGCAGTGACTCCAGGTCCAGCGAAGGGTTTTCGCTGACCACCTGCACCTGGATGAAAAACGGCTGATCAAGCACCTCCTGACCGTTGAACGCCAGTACTTGAAAGTCAGTCTTTATGCCTGGAAGGATTAATTTGAAACGTGACGAAACAAACGCGTTAACCATCCGTTGTTACCCGCCAATATCGATAGTTATTACCGGACTGAGATACCTCCCCCGCCAAACATGAAATAAGTTGCCGAGGAAAAGCGCCTGAACGCCTTGAAGCTTAGCGTTTCCAGGAAAAAATCGGCCCCGAAAAAATAAAAAAGAAGTTTCGTACGACTGAGATTGAAGTGTCTTTTACAAAATAATAAATCGAGTCAATGAGCCACTTCTTAAACATAAGAAATGCCCTACACCAACTTTTATCTGATCAATTAATCAATAGCGAAACAGCTGACACCCACTCAGGGCGTCAACTGCTCAAAAGACTTCATGCCCGAGGCAGTGCAGTCCCGAACAGACTGACGCTCAGCAGCGTATCGACCTGGGTATGCAAACGTACCGGCGCAGTGCCACCCGGCATCACCACCGCGACTTCACCCCCCTCAACCCAACCCGCTCGCCACGCCGCACAGGCGACGGCACTGGCGCTGGTGCCGGAGGACGCCGTGGGGCCCTCTCCCCGCTCGAACACCCGGGCAACCACCCGGTTGCCGGATTGCCTGGCGACCCATTGCAAATTGACGCCGGCCAAGCATGGCTCGCCGCTTCCTGCCGGGGGGGCGAAGGCAATTGCCTGCAACGGTTCGAAAAGCGCTGGCTGTTGCATCTGCAGATTGTCCGGCAAGGCTGACAGGTGTTCGACCAGGGTCACACAATGAGGATTGCCCACACGCACAAACTGACTGTGCGCCCACTGTGGGTTGATCGCCGCCAACGCCTTCACATGGCTCAGTTCAATGTCGCCTTGGAACACCTGCTCAACCCCCTGCGCCCCCACGGCCGACGGCCCGAACCCGGGCAAACCCAATGCCAGCCAGAATCCAGAGCGGTGCCCATAGACAGCAGGCTCGACCCGAGTCACCAACGGCGACACCCCGTCAGGCTGGTCATGATGCACGCGCAAATCACAGGCCTCGGTCATCAAGCCCTGGTCAGTAAGCGCCTGGGCAAAAATCGTCAACCCATTGCCACTGCGCTCGGCCAGGGAGCCGTCGGTGTTCACGATCAACAGGTCAAACGGCGGCTCGGCCTGGAACGGGCCCACCAGCAAGCCATCGCAGCGGTGAGCCTTGGCATCGACCGGGCGCGGTATCGAACCCCACTCGCATTCGGAGCTTATGGCTGATGCAGCCCAACCCTCGCGAGTCCTCGCGGCCTGTGCGGCGTTATTGGGCACCTCGATACCCTGCTGTCGTAAAAACGCCGGGCTGGCGACCCCGTAAATGTTGCCACGTGCGTCATAGAACTGGGTCATGGCGCCACTTGCCTTGCAATCTTCATCGGTGCGTCCGCTCGGTTGCCTACAGGGTTGGACCAGCAGCGTATTACACAATGCAGGGTATGTGGGAGGCGGCCTGGAAGGTGGTAATCCACCGTGCAAAACCCGGGGGTTCACCAGTTCCCACAGGGATTACACACCTTCCAGAACGCCTTCTGCAAAGACACTTCGTGTGTGGTTGCCAACGCCCATGGCGTTCCCGAATTGCAAAAAGAAATCATCGCCGCTGATCTCGGGGGGGAACCCGGCTCGCCCCCAAGGGCCTGATGTGCAAGGATATCGCGCCGGACATCGTTCGCTGAACGCAAAACCAAGGATTTTTTCATGACTGCCATCCCCACCTCAGCACCCGTGGTTCCCGGGCGGCTGGAACAAATGTCGACCCGTATCGCATTTTTCATCGCCGGCTTCGGCATTGCTGCCTGGGCGCCGTTGGTGCCATACGCCAAAGCACGCGCCGAACTGAGTGAAGGCACCCTGGGCCTGCTGCTGTTGTGCCTGGGGGTGGGGTCTATCATCGCCATGCCGGCCGCCGGTGCGCTGGCGTCTCGTTATGGCTGCCGACGTGTGCTGAGCGCCGGCACGATCATGATCTGCCTGGCCTTGCCCATGCTGGCCACGGTCAGCTCGATCCCGTTACTGATCGCCGGATTGTTCCTGTTTGGCGCGGGCCTTGGCACGGTGGACTCCACGGTGAACCTGCAAGCGGTGATTGTTGAGCGCGCCAGTGGCAAAACCATGATGTCGGGCTTCCACGGCTTGTTCAGCCTGGGAGGGATCGTCGGCGCGGCCGGGGTTGCCGGGCTGCTGGGGTTGGGTCTGTCACCTCTGCAGGCGACCCTGGTGGTGATCGTCATCATGGCGCTGGCGCTGCTCAAGGCCGGGCCCCATTTGTTGCCCTACGGCAGTGAAAGTTCGGGTCCGGCATTTGCGATCCCCCACGGCGTAGTACTGTTCATCGGCTGTCTGTGCTTTATCGTGTTTTTGGCAGAAGGCGCCGTACTGGATTGGAGCGCCGTGTTCCTCAGTGCCGAACGCGGTCTGGACGAGGCCTACGCCGGCCTGGGTTACGCAGCCTTCGCCCTGACCATGACTGCCGGGCGCCTGACCGGCGATGCCATCGTGCGGCGCCTGGGCGCAACCCGCGTGATCGTGATCGGTGGTGCACTGGCCACTGCTGGCATGTTGCTGGCAACGTTATTGCCAGCCTGGGAAACCGCATTGCTGGGGTATGCGCTGGTAGGTGCCGGTTGCTCGAATATCGTGCCGGTGCTGTACACCGCCGTCGGCAAGCAAACGGTGATGCCGGAACATATTGCCGTGCCTGCCATCACGACCTTGGGGTATGCCGGGATTCTTGCCGGCCCCGCAGTGATCGGCTTCATTGCCCATGGCAGCAGCCTGAGCAGTGCCTTTGTGCTGATCGCAGTACTGCTCGCCGGTGTATCCCTGAGCGGCAAGGTCCTCAAGGTATGACCCCCGCACATCAGCGCGCTTTGCGGGCCTTGTCCTGTTCCAGCCAACGCTCGAGACTTTTGTTACTGAGCCAGCCGTCCTTTTGCGGCGGACCAAACAATCGTGTGCCGTTCGCACGTATCAGCGAAGGCAGCAGACCTGGCCGCTCAAGAATGTTCTTCGCCGTGTAGACACAGAGCTCGCTGTACCTGGGCCGAGGCATGCCGGAGGAAGGATCCAGCACAGGCGCACCCTCTTGATCAACGGCATGCGGGTCCTGCATGACGGCCTTGAGCATGGCGATTTCAACGTACTGGTGTTGTTCAAAGAAGAACGTCCGATCCTGCGATTTATCCCTCAATTGTTCGAACTGGCCCTGCAGGGCCAGCACCACCTGGGTATTGCCCTGGGCATGGAACGGGTCCTGGCTGAACACACTTGGCGAGCTGTTCCCCTGTAGCGTTTGGGCTGCAGCCCTGAGACTGTCACGGGTGATATCGCCGTCGCGGCTCAAAATTGCATCGCTCAACCGCGGGCGCTTGAGAATCTCGCTGACCACTTGAATCGTCCGGTCCAACTCCTCGCTTTTCCCCATACGTTCGTCTGCAACACGCTGCAATGACGAGCAGGTCAAACGCCCGTCGTTCAGGAAGGGGTACAGCCTGCCAAAATCTTTTTCCAGGGCCAACGCCAGTTGGCTGTCGGTGGACGTTACGCCGGGCTGGGCGAGGTTCGCGCGCGTAGCAGCGGGCAGGTTCTGCAGCGCTCGCTGGCGCAGCACCGACGTTGTCCCGCGCAGCACCAGAGGCACCCGCGACACGCCGTCGGGGCGCGCAGGAACAGCCCCCTGCCAGGTTCCAGAGGGCGTGAGCGGCGCTGGCACTGTAGACCGTAAAGCCGGCTCGTCCAGTGCCAAGGGCAGACCATGAGGGGGTACACCCTCGATCGTCATGGGTTTTCTCCAACGCGTTTCCGATACATACCTGCCCGGTGATCACCACCCCCAGACGGAATCAGCGAATGGATTCCACCGGCAAGTACCCCATGTGTGGTTGGACAAACACAACAGTTCCGGACAACCGATGAATACCAATGACAGCATGTAAACAACGACCAGAAGGTACGGAGATTCCCACCCTTACCGACGCAACCAGGTCGTCAGGCTATTGATCAGCCTGGAATATCTGGGGGCCTTGGCGTCATCACTCGCGACCTGCCCGGTCGCGAGCATGCCCCGGGAAAAGTCTTCCTCGACCGGCGCCTGGAATTTGCGCTGACCGGCAAAAGCCCTCATGCGCCTGGCTTCGACAGCATGCACATCGGCCGGGGCCGGGGGCTCGTGCGCAACGATGTCACCCGTGGGTACAGTCGGATCGCCATCATCCGTATTGCGAAAGAGCTCATGACAGCTGGGCTGGGGCGGGTGAAACGAGCTTGACGTCATTTGCTAGCCCTCCACACGGAATCTGAAAGCCGACCGGTTTGATCAAGGCCGGTGCCTATGAACTATGTGGTCAGTCGGCGTAAACAGTTCCTGACAAAATTGAGCCAGGCACGTCATTCAATGGCGGCGCCTGGCGGGCGGTCAGCGGGAAAGCTGATAAAGCGCTTGCCAACTGATCCGGCCGTCATCATCACGACCGGCGAGATTGTCCATTTTCCTCAACACGTCACTGCGCTTGAGCATTTCCTGGGACAGTTGGATCAGATGATCCATGGGCGAATCGCCTGTCTGCTCCTGGGCCGCCAGGCTCCTCAGGTGGTTGAAGCTCAGCTCCCGCTCCCAGGGATTACGTTTCAACTCGTCGAAATGCTCAAGCATTTCACCGGCCATTTCCTTGTCGGTCTTGTACTTGAAGTAGTTTTCCCCCTTGACCACGATGTTCACATTTTGCCGGTCGATCAGGCCATCCAGTGCACCGGTAGAAGAGTGCCGGTCCAGGGCGCCCATCACTTCCGGACGTCGTAGCAATTCGTTGGCCAGGCGAATGTTCGCGTTCGTGACCGGATTGGGAGACCAGGTTTTTTTCGCCATCCCATAGATACTGTCAACGCTGACATACCCAGGGTTGCTGCGGTCCCTGAAGGCATTGAAATTGTCACGTAACTGTTGCGCCAACTCGTCATTGCTTTTCAGCGAGTACGTCGGATCAGGCCAGCCCGGCGCGGGTGGATACGGTTTACCCACGCTAGGATAGGGGCGTGGTGGCGGATTGCTGCAGCCAGGACTCGGCCTCGGCGGCGGACTGCAGCAGCCAGGATTCGGCCTCGGCGGCGGATTGCAGCAGCCAGGACCTGGTTGTGGGCGATTCCAGCCAAACCAAGGGCCCATCCAGTGTCTGACCGTATTCATCAGGCCCTGCGCAGCCGGCGCGCTGGAGTGACGCATCACGTTGTCAGCAGCACTCTGACGGGGGGCCTGCGAAGAGGGCGCGCCGAACACGGGCCCCCTCTGGTTTTCCCGAGGCAGGAAGCTGACGTTTGCAGCCGTTTGGCCGTTGGAGGCAGTCGCTGGCCGAGGGGCTTTGACCTCAGGCCTGGAAGTGGCCTGCAAAAGGTCAGAGGTTGATGAGGTAGAGGCCTGTGTATCGGACACCAATACCGACATAGTTTTCTCCATTACAATGGGCGCGATCTTCAGCTTGCCGCTCCAACGCAACGTCGAAGCCCTTTAGCTTTCCCATGTGTGGCAATTCTGTCGGAAACGGTTCCTGAACCAGCCGCAATATGCGCTGCGAGGATGTAAGAAACAGGACAAACGATCGCAGCCTCTCGCAAGACTGCGACTTTTCCAAGCCGATAAAGGTCAGAACCCGACGCTGGCCTGTACAAAAAACGTACGCGGCTCGCCCAGGTAAAGCCCGGCATTGTTGTCGCTGGAGCGGGTGTAGTGCTGCTGGTCAAAGACGTTTTTCACCCCCACCCCCAGCTTCAGGTTCGACAGTTGTTCGCCAAAGTCGTAGCCACTGCGCACGTTGACCGAGACATAGCCCGGGATATCACCGTACTGCCCATCGGCGGTGCCCTGGGTAATGTAGGTGCTGGTGGTACCCGGTGCACGCTGTCCGGACTGGGCGTACACATCCAGGTTGTGGGTCCAGTGGTTGACGTCGTAGCGCAGGCCCAGGGTTGCCACTTCCCGGGAATACAGTGGCAGGTCGCGCCCTTTGAACGGTACGTCACCTTCGGCGGTAGCCTTGGTGTAGGTGAAGCCGGCGTTGGCGGTCAGGCCGTCCAGGCGAGGGTCCAGGTTCGACAAGTCATAGTGGGCCGACGCTTCGATGCCGGTGTGCTTGGTGGCGCCAAGGTTGGTCCAGCCCACGGCATTGCTGACGTATTGCAGCTCATCCGAGAAGTCGATGTAGAAATACGTGAGTTCCCCGCCCCACACACTGTCGTTGTAGCGCGTACCGACCTCATAGGTCCTGGCTTTTTCCGGGTTCAGGCCGCTGGCGGTCTGGTCGCCGCTGCCGCCTTGTCCGAGTTGGAAGTACTGCAGGCTGCCGAAGGAGGTTTCGTAGTTGGCGAACAATTTCCACGCATCGGAAAGGTGGTACATCACGCTCAGTGCCGGCAGCGGTTCCCGGCTATGGACCTCGCGGCGTTTTTCCTGGGTGCGGGGCCCCGTAAGGGGGATGACCGGACGGTCGTGCCATTCGGTGCGGATGTCTTCAAAACGGATGCCCGGGGTGACGGTCCACTTGCCGATATCGATCTTGTTGTCCACATAGAAGGCGTTGGCCTCGGTGCCACCGGTGCGATCCTGGTAGACGTGACCATCGCTGCGGCCACCCGGCGTCGGCACGTTGTTGATCAGGTTCAGGCTGGTGGCCTGCTCGTGCATGCCTTCCTTGAGGTAGCGGTAACCGACGCTGACTTCCTGGGTGCTGGGGCCCACGTCGAATACATGGGACACCCGCGGCTCGATGCCGAAGGTGTAGTAGGTGCGCGGGTAGGACCCGAGGGTCGCGAGGTCGCGGTTAGCGATGTTACTGCCGCGGAAACTGTCGGAATAATAAGTCAGCACTTCGGCCTGGGTCCGGTCGTCGATCTGCCGGATGTACTTGAAGGACACGTCTTTGCGACGCCCGCTGAAATTGTCCCAATCGCGCACCGACTGGTACGGGTTGGCATCGAACTGTTTCTGGGTCAGCCCGCCGGGCATGTCGGCGCTGGCGTCGTAATAGTGGAAGTTCAGCGAGAAGTCGTCCTGGTCGGTCGGCGCCCAGTGGGTCTTGAAGATCACGTCGTCGATGTCGTTGCCGTTGTTGCTGTTGCGGTAGCCGTTGCCATTCACTCCGGAGTACAACAGCGCAGCGCCGATGCCGTTTTCGGCAGTGCCGCCGATAAAAGCGCTCTCGATGTGCTTCCAGCCACCATGGGCTGAAGTTTGCAGGGTGGTGCCGACTTCACCGGAGAATTTCTCGGGGATCGCGCGGGTCACGAAGTTGATCACGCCACCGACGTTCTGTGGCCCATAACGCACGGAACCGGCGCCGCGTACCACGTCGATGCTGTCCAGGTTGCTGGCGGTAATCGGCGCCATCGACAGTTGTGGCTGGCCATAGGGCGCGAATGCCGCCGGCACCCCGTCGATCAGCACGGTGGAGCGTGGCGACAGACGTGATGTCAGCCCGCGTACGCCGACATTGAGGGAAATATCGCTGCCACCTGTGCCGTTGGATTCCTGCACCTGGACCCCAGGCATACGACGCAGCACATCACCGACATTCATCGCGCCCTGCTCCACCATGGCTTCGCGGCGAATCACCGTACGCGCGCCCGGGTGGTTCTGCACCACTTCGGCATTGGCATCCCCAAGCCAGTCGCCGACCACCCTGATGTCGGTGGCACCCAGTTCCAGGGGCGAACCGGCGTCACCGGCGCCGCTGCCGAGCGGGCGCAGGGTCACGGAACCGGCGTCGATCTGATAGCCCAGGCCACTGCCTTGCAGCAATTGGCGCAGGGCCTGTTCCGCCGACAGGTTGCCGTCTACTGCGGGGGCCTGCTTGCCGGCGACCAGGTCGGGGCTGAAAAACACTTGCAGGGACGTCTGCTGCCCCAGTTGGCTCAGCGCGCTCCCCAGGGGTTGGGCCTGGATATGGATAGCGTCGCCAGCATAGGCTGCCGGCACTGCGGCACTGACAGCGAGCGCAAGGGCAAGCGGCGCCCAGCGGGAGATTTTATTGTTGTGAACGGCACAGTTTTTCACGTCGACCCCAGTCCTGTAATCGCAAGAGTATGCGGCTGTTAATGCAAACCAGTTGCAGCTGCAGGAGAAGACGAAGAACTCGGAAAAAACCTGAATCTCAGCGCGAAATAATTTCCTGGCTGCCATCCGGCAGGGTTCGCAGGGCCACGGGCAGGATATGGGGCAAAGCCTTGAGCAAGGCATCGGTGTCATTGGCCTTGAACACACTGGTCAGTCGCAGGTTGCCAACGACGGGTGTGCTGACGCGCAACGGGCGCTCGCGATAACGCGACACCTCACGGGCGACTTCACCCAGGGAGGCGTTGTTGAACACCAGTTTGCCGCTGCGCCAGGCCGTCAGTTCCTCGGCATTCACTGCGTAGGACGCTGCCACCAGGCCTTGGTCATTGATATGGGTCCCCAGCCCCGCCGTCAGCGTCACCCCCTCGTTCGGTGAGCGCCCTTGCACCTTCACCGTACCGGCCTCGACCACCACACGGGTCTGGTCGTCATCGCGACGCACATCAAAGCGCGTGCCGGTGACCGTCACCTGCCCTGCACCGGCGGCGACCACAAAGGGACGGCGGGTGTCATGCTCGACACTGAACATGGCCTCGCCCTGCTTGAGTTCAACACTGCGGCGGCCTTTTTCGTAGTGCACCGAGACAACACTGCGGCTGTTCAAATCCATCATCGAGCCGTCGGGCAATGCCACCTGGCGATGCTCACCCAGGCGCGTGCTGAAATCGGCCCGGTAGGGCTTCGGATGATCAAGGCCGCTGAACAAGCCGAGCCCCAAGGCCACGGCAACCACACTGGCCGCGACGGCGTAACGCAACACGCCACGACGTTTTGGACGCCCGGCCGGCGCCTCGCCCAACGCCTGCAAGCGGGCCTTGGGCACCAGGTCGGCGGCGCTCCACAGGCCTTGCAGCACATCGAATTCATATTGGTGCTCGGGCTTTTCACTGCGCCACGCATCAAAACGCTCGCGCTCGGTGGCGTCCAACCCAGCGTCTTGCAGGCGTACAAACCATTGCGCGGCTTCGTCGCGGGCACGGTTATCCATCATGGAAGGTCCTGTTTCAGAGCGAGCGTGTGTCATGGGGCCATCGCGTCCAGGCGGTCACGCAAATGCCGCAGGGTGCGGATCATATACTTTTCCACCATGTTCTTGGACAAGCCCAGGCGCTCGGCGATCTCCTGCTGGGTGAGGCCCTCGATCTTCTGCCAGATAAAGATCCTGCGGCAGTTGAGCGGCAACTCGGCCAAGGCCCGCTCGATGGAGTCCGCCAGTTGGATCGCGTGCATGAAATGCTCCGGGTCACCGCCGTGGGGCTGGCTCTGAGCAAAGGCTTCCAACGCCATGGCTTCCCGCCGGTCTTCGCGTCGGTAGGCGTCCACGGCGATATTTCGCGCAGTTTGATGCAGATAAGCGCGCGGTTGCTCTACCTGGGAGGCGGTGGTCTCCAGCACTCTCACAAAGGTGTCATGGGCCAGGTCCTCGGCCTGCTGACGGTTTCTCAGGCGGCGTGTCCAGGTGCCGATCAACTCTTCGTAGTGCTCGAAAAAGCCTGTTCTGCGGGGCGGCTGAGGGATCATCGCGAGGGCACTGGGGAGGCGGGGCGTGAATAGTAATGCTTCCTATTAAGTGGAGCAATTGCTACCCGTCGACCGCGCCAGTGCCTGGCAACTAAAGCGCCTGTTTAAGGCGACTCAATTTCTCCCGGCTGCCGCAAACGCTCATCTGGCACCATTTGCGCAGTTTGTTCTTGGAGATATCCAGGAATAGCCAATCACAGTCGGTGGCCGTGCAGCACTTCAGCGCGCGAAGATCACCGGACACCAGCAATTGCGTGGCCTCGATCGCCAGGCGCCCGATCAACATTGCACTCAGTTCCTGGGCAGAGGTGCAAGTTTTCCACGCCCAGGCCGGCGTCCCGTCAACCGTGCGCAGCACTCGCCAGGCGGTGCCTTGCTGGAAATTCAGGTTGATCTGCTGCAAGGCGTCATCGGCCGCAGCCTGGCGCAAGGACAATGGATAAAACACGGCATACAGGCATTCGCGGAACGCAATGATGGCGTCCAGATCCGGCTGGTAGGAAATAGGCGACTCAAACACCATGGCCTTGTATTCAGCGAACTCCTGGGCGGAGATCAGCGAGGCGTGCAGCGCCCATTCAAAGAAAAACTGAAAACTGGTGAGCCGCTCTTCCATGACCTTGAGCGGCGACCCAGGACGGCGGCCGTTGGTGGTATTGATGAAGTCCAACACCTGGGCCCCGCCGATCAGACGGATGGATTTTGCAGTGCCGGTGAAATGCGTCATGCCTGCTCCTGAAAAAACGCGGTATGCCTGCGATGGCGCAGATTACCTTGTTTTCCGAAGGTGCAGGCACCGCCACCGCGGCGCCAAGACCAGCGGCTATGTGCGCTCGTCGTTACGGGCCATCCAATCGAGAATAGTCGCGACAGACTGTTCGACCGACAGCGCCTGGGTGTCCACGTGCACTTCCGGAAAGATCGGCACGTCGTAGTTCGAATCAATCCCGGTGAAATGTTGGATCAGCCCCAGGCGGGCTTTTTTATACAAGCCTTTAGGGTCACGTTGTTCCGCCGTTTCCAGCGGCGCATCCACATGCACCTCGACAAAATGCTCATTGCCGACAATGGCGCGCGCGTAGTGCCGGCTGGCCGCCGACGGTGAGATCAGCGCCACGATCACCACCAGCCCAGCGTCCAGCATCAAGCGCGCCACTTCGGCGACCCGCCGGATATTCTCATCGCGGTCGCTGTCGGTAAAACCCAGGTCGCGGCACAGGCCGTCGCGCACCGAGTCGCCGTCAATGATGCAGGTCAAGCGCCCCTGTGCCTGCAAGGCGCTGTCCAGCGCATCGGCAATCGTCGACTTGCCGGCCGCCGAGATGCCCGTCATCCAGATGACCAAGGGCTTCTGCCCCATACGCGAGCGTTCCGCGCCGAGATGGCTGAACGCAAACGCATGCAAATTCCGCTCTGGACGTTCCGCAAAATGACTCATGGCCGCTCACCCTCCGTCCCCGCCACAGGCGGTTTACCCAACAGGAACACCATCACGCATTGCACGAACAGCAACAGCGCAACCACCCAGTAGACGGTTGCGAACGAGCCGGTCAGGTCCTTGGAGAAACCGCCCAGGAAGTTGCCGCACACGCCCCCCAGGCCGATCAGCACATTGGCAATGCCGAATGCCTGGGTCAGTCGGCTGACTGGCACGATTTGTCCGATGTAGCTGGGGACAAGCCCGAAGATGGGGTAGAACGCCAGCGCAAACAAAAATGCCGCCAGGTAGAACAGCGGGAGGCTGTTGAAACTGAACACCAGGGTGGCGGCCAGCCCCGCACTCAGAAAGCACATGGCCAGCGACGCCCTGACGCCCACCTTGTCGGCGATCCACCCCACCAGAAAGCCCGAGGCCATGCCCACCGCACCGATGGTGGTCCAGACAAACCCGGCGTCCTGCACCGACACTCCCAACTCGTCCCGCAGGAACGGAGCCAGGTAAGTCTGGAACGGCAACAGCGCCATCCCGTTCAAAAACGCAATGGCCCAGGTCAGGTACAGCGAGCGACTCAACCAAGGTGCATGACTCTCGAACGCCGTCGAACGCGGCCCGGAAAAACCGGCGCCCTTGTCCGCCACCAGGTTGCGCAGCAGAAACCAGGCCACCACGCACAGGGCCACCGAGATCAGGCCCGCGGTGAGCCAGATCGAGCGCCAGCCGCCCTGCAGGGTGAGGAACGACACCAGCAAGCCATTGATGAACACGCCGTAGCTGGTGCCGCTGGAAATCAGCCCCATGACCCGCGAGCGATTCCCCGGGCTGAAGCCCTTGGTGACAATCTCCGCCAACGGGATGTACACCGAGGCCGAGCAGCCGCCGAGCAAAATCAACAGCGCCCCGGACAGCCAGATACTGTTGCTGACACTCAGCCCCAACAGCGCCAGGGAGGTCATCAGCGTCGACACCAGGCTGATTTTCCAGCCTTCGAAAAAACGGCTGATATAACTGGTGACCGATGAAAACAGCAGGAAGCCGATCTGCGCACCGCCGGTGATCAGGCCCACCGTGGTGTAGTCGAAACCGATATCGCGGCGCATGTCCACCACCAGGTTGGCGAACAGGTAGACACCAAACCCGTAGGTACTGGCCACGAACCCGGTCAACACCACCGCCAGCACGACGCTGTCCAACGGGCGCGCGCTACTGTGTACCAGTGTGCTCATCAGGTACTCCTTAAACGGCGCGTGCGGTGTGGATGACAAAATCACAATTCATCATGTCGTAGTCACGCTGGAAATCCCCGTAACTCTCATGGGCGCAAAATCCGGACTTGAGCACCTCCCCCTTCAACTCGCCCGGCAACAGCGGATAGACCTGCAACCGGTACTGCTCGGCGTTATCGAACGAGTAGATGAACTCACACACGTGCTCATCCACCTGCCCCAGGCCGACGGATGCCTGCGTGCCGCAGTAATAGTAATGACCGCTGGATTTGAACTTGCCTGCGCGAATGGCAAAGAAGTTACGTTGATCCACAATCAGCAAGCCACCCGGATTGAGCAATGCCCTGAATTTCTCCAGCACCGCCAACCGTTCATGGGCTGCAAACACATGGCACAGCGAACTGCCCAGGCACACCACGGCATCGAAGCGCCCCAGTTCGGCGGGATCGAGGGCCTGCCAATCCCGATAGTGCGATTCGATCGCCAACCCGCGTTGCCGAAAATTCTCCCGGGCCTTGGTCAACATCGTGCTGCTGCCGTCCGTGGCGACGACATCGAACCCCGCCTGCTTAAGCTGGACCGCATGAAAACCACTGCCCGTGGAGACGTCGATCACCGACTTCACGCCGTGCTGCTTCAGCAGGTTTTCAAAGAACCCGTTCTCCCCCGCCTTTCTTTTTTCCCAATCGATCAAGTCATCCCAGCGCTCGACGAATTTTTTCGAGTATTGCGTGGCGTAACTGGCGACTTCGCTGTGCTTGTGCCGCGACATTTGATTCATCACACACCTACCAGGTTGAATGTTTGAAAGACAGGTATTTGCTCGACAGCTCGCGGGCAAATTCGGCGGACTGTTCGATGGACATGGTTTTCTTCGAGTACCCCAGCATCGCCTGCATCACGGCCATGCATTGCGGGTTATAGGTGACCGAACCATCGCAATGAATTTCATCGATACCATCCTGGCTCTGGCAGATGGTATTGATGCGCACCGCTTCGTCCTGGGGGCAGTCGGCGCTGAACTGCACCTTGATCTGCCCCTCCTGCAGCCACACCGGATAGCCGCCCGGCAACCCCAGCGGGCCGGGCGCGTGCACCAGCACCGGCGTGGGCGAAAACAACCCCTCGATCACGGTGACGGCCGAGCACGCCGTGAGGAACTGCCCATCGATACCGCCCAGGCGGCGGAACTCGGATTTAACCGTGGAAAAAATCGCTTCGGCCGGCAGGTGGGCCGCAGCCGGGCGGTCGCGCACCTCATACAACAAGCGGTAACTGGCACGCGGGGGCAAGCCGCCGCGCGGCACGTAGTGGCTGAAATAGTGCTGGGCATACAGGCACACCTGCACATCGGCGGGCGCACACTCCAGCAGCCGCGCGATGGAAAATCGCAGCGCCGGGACCAGGTTGGCGACATTGCCCACGCCAATATCCGGCGCCAGCCCGACCCTGGCCAGGATCGGGTTGACCGCATCGGGAAAGGCCGCGTTGACCGTCCTGGCCGCGATACCGGAGGCTTTTACCGCCTGCATCAAGTGATGCATCAGCGTCAGGTGCATGGGCAGCCAAGGTCCGAACTGCGCCTGGTCGAGCTGCTCGAAGGAGAGCCGGGGCAACCCCGTGATCACTCGCCACGATTGCAACGACGCACAGTTCACCACCATGTCCGGGGCCTCTTCATGCAGCACCCGCGTCACCCGCTCGATATCGGTGAGGTCGGCGATCACCGGCTTGATCGCGATGCAGTGCCCCAACTGCGCACACGACAGGGCCACCAGGTTGCACAGCCGCACGGTCGCGTCTTCATTGCGCCCCAACACCACGAATTCAAAGGCATTTTTCGGCCCGAGAATCTTCAGGATCTGCAGGCACAGGTTGCCCGCGCCCACCAGCAGCAGTTTCTTCTTGGGGGCTGACGGGCTCATCGTGGGTAGGCTCCGTTGTCTACCGGAATGACCTTGCCGGTGACATGCCGCATGGCATCGCTGATCACCAGCAAAATGACCTCGGCGACGCCGCCGGGCAGGATCGGTTCCTTGAGGATTTCCTGGCGCGCGTACTCGGCGCGGCGGTATTCAGGGATGGTGTCGTAGATGGCGGTGTCATGGATCAGCGCCGGCGACACTGCGTTAACCCGCACGAACGGCGCAAAATTCCAGGCATTGGCTTTGGTCAGGCCGATCACCGCCGCCTTGGTGGCGCCGTACAAGGCATCGCAGCTGCCTACCTCACCGGCCACCGAGGCGATATTGACGATGCTGCGCGGCGCCTCGTGTTTCATCTCCCGTTCGGCGAAGTCTTTGGAGAGATAGACCAAGGCCTTGAGGTTCACAGTCAGGATTTCGTCCACTTCGGCATCGGAATAGGCGTAGATGCTTTTGCCGTGGTAAATACCGGCGTTATTGATTAATGCATGAATAGTTGCGTGGCGCTCATACAGCGCAGGGATAAACCCCTTGATCAGCGCGTTATCCGAAAAGTCCGCGACATGGGTTTCCAATACATCCGCCGTGTAAGTGCGCTGTAACGCACGCAGGCCTTCGGCATCCTTGTCGGCACCGATAACGAAATAACCTGCCTGGATAGCCTTTTCCACAGTAGCCCGGCCGATCCCGTTGGCCGCACCGGTGACAATCAACTTTTTCATACAACAATCCTTATTGGCAAAATTCATTCATGCGTGCGTAGAAGGGTCGGTGGTATTCGTAAAAGGCTTTTAATTTTGGCGACCGATCGAAAGCGTCCATATCGATAGCAGGTTTATCCGGCAGAGCAATGCGCTCACTGTTCTCCGCCGCCACATGCCAACTTCTCCAGGTTTTCCACTGTCGTGGACATTCGCGTTTCCATGTCATGGCATGGGGCAAAAACTCAATCTGCAAGTAGTCACACAGTTTACGAATGACACGCTCCGGCTCGGCGGCGAGGTCATCGGCATTAATCACATAAGGCACTTTTCCGATGAGTTTGGTGACCACACAAAAAATCTCGTACAAGGCTTTATGCCCGATGGCCTGCACGGGCATATCGGGGTGTACCCGGTGATGGGAAATAATGCTGCTGGCGGGCTCGCGGATAATAAAAATATTGTGTTGTTGCGCCAGGAAGTCCCGGTCAACTTTCAAGTCATCCAGGCAGTGGTAACACATGTCTTTGTGAAACACATTGGTACTTTCCCGGGCCTTGAGCAGTTGCTCTTTTATGCCTTGATACGTGGTGGGCAAACTGTGATCCCATTCATCCGAAGGAATCACTGAATCTGCGGAAAACGCCATATGGGCAAACGGCTCGTGGAAGACCTCAAAATCCCCCCGCTCGATAAACACCCGTTCCAACACCGTGGAACGGGAACGCGGGTGCGCCCACAACCCGACCATCTTGTTCATGCCAGCACCCCGTATTCAGCGGCCAGGATGGCGTTGAGCGAGCGTGCGAAAGGCTTCGCCACCGGACACAGGCGCACGCAGTAGTCGGTCAGGCGCCGATGCGCACTGTTGGCCTCGTTGCAGGCGTTGATAAACGCCTCATGATTGCCAAAGTCGTAGGGCTCGATGCTGTCGATGAAATAGGCTTCGCAGAAGTACGGAATGCGAATGAGCCGGGCGAACGTCTCAGCCGGCGCCTGCTGGGGTTCACAGGCGGGTGCCACCG
Organism: Pseudomonas sp. NFX5; assembly: GCF_049132125.1. NCBI lineage: Bacteria > Pseudomonadati > Pseudomonadota > Gammaproteobacteria > Pseudomonadales > Pseudomonadaceae > Pseudomonas > Pseudomonas sp. NFX5. The sequence goes on along the minus strand of NZ_JAFMZG010000034.1, from coordinate 10,651 downwards.
GTTTGCCGTGGCTTTCACGCTCGATCAGAAACTCCACCACATCCGGCGTCAGGGTGTAGCACGTGGTGGTCAGCCCGGTCTTTTCCAGGTGCCAGCAGTGCTTGTGGCCACGCTCGTCAACGTCGACCTTGATACTGGACAGCAGGGTCTTGACCGGTACCTTCGAGGCCGCGACCAGGGCCTGGATCTGCTGGTAAATCATCAGCTCGGCCCAGCGCATGTCCTCCGGGCCCAGCGCCAGGCCACGCTCGGCGGCCTGCAAGGCGAACTCGGGCTGGCAGGAAAAACGCCCGATCATAAAGGTGATCACATACTTGCAACAGTCGGTGTCGACGCCGTTGCGACGGGCGCTGGCGATGCCCCGCTCTATCGCCTGGATACCGGCCTGGAACTGCGAAACGGTGAAGCAGAACGTGATGTTGACCGAAACGCCTTGGGCCACCAGGTGTTCGATCGTCGCGAAACCCTCCAGGCTGCCCGGCACTTTGACCATCACATTCGCGGCCAGGCGATGCAGCTCCAGGCCCCGCGCGGTCATGCGTTCGCTGCACCGCACATCCGACGGGTCGACCTGGGCGCATAGCCAACCATCGGCCTGAGCCGATTGCACCCACAACGGCTTGAGCATCGAGGCGCCTTCTGCAATCACTTCGTTGTACAGCTGCTTGCGCAATTCCCCGGGAGACAGGCTGGCCAGATTAAAACGCGACGACCAATACTCTTTCTTGTCGAGGATTGCCGCCGTCACCAGCCGGGGGTTGGTGGTCACACTGCTGAAGCCCCAAGGCTGGGAGAGATCCTGCGGCATCAACTGTTCGATATGGGCAGCGGCCGCCGGGTACTTGTCCAACAAATGCTGTTTATACGGTGCGTACACCACGGGCGACGAATCCCACCACACTTCCGAACGTGGATCATTACGTTTAAGTCGCTCTATATAACCCAGTGTGCCCACAACACTTGCTCCTTGAGTAACGTGATCAATGAGGGTCGGTAACTCACGCATATCGGCAAAAGGTAACGCGCCGGCTTCGGCCAATATTCGATGTCGAGACAACGGACCAAAACCCAGGACTTTTATAGTGGCTGCAACGGCGGCTTGAACCCCTGTCACACTGTCTTCAATCACCAGCGCATCACAGGGTTCGACGTTGTAAGTTTCACACGCCGTTAAAAACACCAGCGGATCAGGCTTCCAACGCCCCAATTCATAACAACTGAATATTCGCCCTTCGAAATAAGGTAACAACCCCACAACGCGCAAACACTGTTCGATCTTATTGCGCGGCGCACTCGAGGCTACGCAATAGGGAGTTTCCAGCACTTCCAATACGTCAAGTATCCCATCAGTCGCTTTCACATTAAGCGTCAATGCTTCAAGCGCTCGAACTCGGAAGTCCTCTTCAAACCGAGGGGGCAAACAAATACCCAATAACGGTTCTACTTCGCGCAGGCAATCGGCAATCTTTCTTCCACGAAAGTGCTCAATGAAATACACACTATCCAGTGTCTTGCCGTCCTGTACGTGAGCATTAAGCATGCCGATCAATACAGACAAGGTGATCTCTTCGCTTTGGACGAGTACACCGTCGCAATCGAAAATAACTAACTTAGGCAACGGCGTAGCTCCCTGCTCTGGTAGTTCCCCTATAGCTGCCGATAAACACATAGGCATCTTTTATAGGTGACTCCGCATGACTTCCGAACTACCAGCGGAACGGGTTGAGGTGTGCTTATAAGACACGGGGCAAAAAACCCTGTCAAACGCTTTTTAGCGGTTTTTTAGTATCTTATGGTTATTTTTTATTCTTCTGTTATTCCATTTTTCACCATGGTTGTAGTCGCTAATTTCACACGGCTGAACTTCCGTTACGCGCCGTCAGTCAGCTACTTGAACTCACGAATTCAAGGTCGGGTGGGCAATGCATATCTCGTTGGAGCAACAAGTGGCACTGGTAACGGGCGCCAGTTCCGGTATCGGCGCCGGTGCGGCCAGGGCCCTGGCGCAGGCCGGTGCTGCGGTGGTGCTCAATTACAACAGCCAGGCCGCGCCCGCCGAGGCCTTGGCAGAGCAGATCAACGCCGAGGGCGGCCGGGCGATTGCCATCGGCGCCGACGTGTCGAAAGAAGCCGATGTGGAACGCCTGTTCGCAAAGACCCTCGAGGCGTTCGGCCATCTGGACATCCTGGTGGCCAACTCCGGTATGCAGAAGGACGCCGCCGTGGTCGACATGACCCTCGACGACTGGAACGCCGTGATCGGCGTCAACCTCACCGGCCAGTTCCTCTGTGCCCGGGCGGCGGTACGCCTCTTCAAGCGCCAGGGCATCCGTGAAGGCGTATCCCGCGCCGCCGGCAAAATCATCCACATGAGCTCGGTGCACCAGTTGATCCCCTGGGCCGGGCACGTGAATTACGCGGCGTCCAAGGGCGGCGTTGACATGCTGATGCGCACCCTAGCCCAGGAGGTCAGTGAACAGCGCATTCGCATCAACGGCATTGCGCCGGGGGCGATTCGTACGGCGATCAACCGTGCCGCCACCGAAGGTGCGGCGGAACAGGAGCTGCTCAAGTTGATCCCCTATGGCCGGGTCGGCGATGTGGAGGACGTGGCCAACGCTGTGGTATGGCTGGCCAGTGACGCCTCCGACTACGTGGTCGGCAGCACCCTGTTCATTGATGGCGGCATGAGCCTTTACCCGGAGTTTCGTGACAATGGTTGATTTGAAAAAAGAACCACAAAGCGCCATCGATGCCCACGGCATCATCGGCGACATGCGCAGCGCGGCGCTGGTAAACGATAAAGGCAGCATCGATTTCTTCTGCTGGCCGGAGTTCGACAGCCCGTCGATCTTCTGCTCACTACTCGACACCCCCGATGCCGGCACGTTCCAACTCACCCCGGACCTGCCCAACGCCCGCCGCGAACAGATCTACCTGCCCGACACCAATGTGCTGCAAACCCGTTGGCTCAGCGATGAAGCCGTGGTGGAAATCACCGACCTGCTGGTCATCAGCGAAGAAATCGACGACTTGCCCCTGCTGATTCGCCGCGTACGCGTGGTCAGCGGCACAGCCACCCTCCACCTGCGCTGCGCCGTGCGCCATGACTATGCGCGAGCGCCCACCGAGACGAGCCTGGATAACGCCAGCGTCTGTTTCAACGCCGATGGCCAGCCGGGCATGCGCCTGTGCGGCAGCCATCCGTTGCAGATCGAAGATAACGCCGCCGTGGCCCGCTTCACCCTGGATCAGGAAGAAGGCGCCGAGTTTGTACTCGGCGGCCAGGACGATGAGCGTGTGGGCAGTGTCTGCACCGACCTGGCCCTGGCCCACACCTTGAAATTCTGGCGCGGCTGGATCGCGCAGTCGAACTACCGCGGGCGCTGGCGCGAAATGGTCAACCGCTCGGCCCTGGCCCTCAAGCTGCTGACCTCGCGCAAACACGGCGCAATCATCGCCGCCGCCACCTTCGGCTTGCCGGAAACGCCTGCGGGCGAACGCAACTGGGACTACCGCTACACCTGGATCCGCGATGCCTCGTTTACCGTCTACGCGTTTATGCGCCTGGGTTTTGTCGACGAGGCCAACGCCTATATGCGCTGGCTCAAGGGCCGGGTCAGCGACTGCTGTGGCCAGCCGACCAAGATCCATATCCTCTACGGCATCGACGGCCGCCAGGAGCTGCCCGAAACCACGCTGGAACACCTCAGCGGCCACGGCGGCGCCAAGCCGGTGCGCGTCGGCAATGGCGCGGTCGACCAGGTCCAGCTGGATATCTATGGCGAGTTGATGGACGCGGTGTACCTGGTCAACAAGTACGGCGAAGCCATCTCCCACGAGGGCTGGAAACACACGGTGGAAGTCGCTGACCAGGTGTGTGAAATCTGGAACCAGAAAGACGTGGGCATCTGGGAAATGCGCGGCGAGCAGCATCACTTCCTGCATTCGCGGCTGATGTGCTGGGTGGCCCTGGACCGTGCGATCCGCCTGGCCTCCAAGCGCTCGTTGCCGGCGCCGTTTGCACGTTGGGACCAGACGCGCCAGGCGATCTATGCCGATATCTGGAGCAACTTCTGGAACGAAGAACGCGGGCATTTCGTGCAGCACATCGGCAGCACCGCCCTGGACGGTTCGATGCTGCTGATGCCGCTGGTGCGTTTTGTCGCCGCCACCGACCCGCGCTGGCTGAGCACCCTGCAGGCGATCCAGAAAAGCCTGGTGCGCGACGGCATGGTCTACCGCTACCGCAACGACGACAACGCGATCGACGGCCTGCAAGGCACCGAAGGCGCATTCGCCGCCTGCTCGTTCTGGTACGTCGAATGCCTGGCCCGCGCCGGGCAGGTGGAGAAGGCCCACCTGGAATTCGAACAACTGCTGCGCTACGCCAACCCGCTGGGCCTGTATGCCGAAGAGTTCGACAGCCAGGCCCGCCACCTGGGCAATACGCCCCAGGCGTTGAGCCATCTGGCGTTGATCAGCGCGGCGACGTTCCTGGACCGCAAGCTCAGTGGCGAGAAGACGACCTGGCAGCCCTGAGGCGCCCTGCCTTTACAGGCAGGGCATCCCGCCATGTCTTTCGACTAGAGTTCCAACACCTGACAGGAGTCCACCATGACCATCACCGCCCCACTCCTCTACGTGCGCACCTCCATGCTCGATGTGGCGTATGAAACCCACGGTCCCATCGACGGCGAGCCTGTGATCCTGCTGCATGGTTTCCCTTACGACCCGCGCGGCTATGACGAGATTGCGCCGGTGCTGGCCGAACGCGGCTACCGGGTGCTGGTGCCGTACCTGCGCGGTTATGGCCCTACGCGGTTTATCAACGCGCAGGTGATGCGCTCCGGCCAACAGGCGGCGCTGGGCAAGGATCTGCTGGATTTCATGGATGCGCTGTCGATCCCGCGCGCCACCCTGGCCGGGTATGACTGGGGCGGGCGCGCGGCGTGTATCGTCGCGGCGCTGTGGCCCGAACGGGTACGCGGGCTGGTGACCGGCGATGGCTATAACATCCAGGACATTGCCAGGTCGCGCCAGCCACGGGCGCCGGCGACGGAGCATCGGTTGTGGTACCAGTTCTACTTCCACACCCCGCGCGGTGTGGACGGGCTGACGGCCAATCGCCGCGAACTGTGTGAGTTGCTGTGGTCGCTGTGGTCGCCGTCCTGGGCCGAAGGGCCGGGGCTGTATGGGCAGACGGCGCCGTCATTCGATAACCCGGATTTTGTCGAGGTGGTGATTCACTCCTATCGCCATCGTTTCATGTATGCGCCTGGCGATCCGGCGCTGGAAGCCATCGAGCAGGCCCTCGCGCGGCAACCGGCGATTGCGGTGCCGAGCATTTCGCTGTGCGGCGCCGATGACGGCGTGGGCCCGCCGTCGCAAGAGGATGACGACGTGGAGCATTTCAGCGCTTTTTACCGGCGAGAGGTGTTGCCCGGTGTGGGCCACAATATTCCCCAGGAAGCACCGCAGGCCACCCTCGACGCCCTGCTTGAATTGCTCGCCTAGGCCACCGGCGAGAACCGCTCTCGGTAGGCCTGGGGCGTCACCGACAAGGCCCGCATAAAGCTGCGGCGCAAGGTTTCTTCGCAGCCGAAACCACACTGCACGGCGATGCGCTTGATCGACGTGGTGCTGTCGGCCAGTTGCCGGCGCGCGCTTTCGACACGGATCAGCTCCACCGCGCGCGCGGGTGTCTGGCCGGTTTCGGCGCGGTAGTGGCGCACGAAGCTGCGCTCGCTCATGCCGGCCTGGGCGGCGAGGGTCGGGATACTCAGGTCGAGGGTCAGATGTTCGGCTATCCAGGCATGCAGTTCGGTGAAACGGCTGCCGCCCTTTTGCAGGGACAGGGTCACGCTGAATTGCGACTGGCCGCCGGGGCGCTTCAGGAACACCACCAGGTGCCGCGCCACTTCCAGGGCCACGGCGCGGCCCAGGTCTTCTTCCACCAGGGCCAGGCACAGGTCGATGCCGGCGGTGACACCGGCGGAGGTCCACACCGCGCCCTGCTGGATAAAGATCGGGTTGGGCTCCACGGTCAACGCCGGAAACTTGCGCGCCAGTTCTTCGCAACGGGTCCAGTGGGTGGCGACGCGGCAGCCATCGAGCAAGCCACTGGCCGCGAGCAAAAACGCGCCGGTGCACACCGAGGCCATGCGCCGGGTGTGCCGGGCTTTCTCGCGCACCCAATCGACCAACGCCGGGTCTTCGGCGGCGCCGTACACGCCCCAGCCACCTGCGATCACCAGGGTGTCACAGGGCTGGCCGACTGCGGGCAACGGCTCAGCCAACAGCGCCAGGCCGGCAGAGGTCATCACCGGCCCGGCCTGGTCGGCGATCACCGTGACCGCGTAAGGCAGCGGTGCGCCACGCTGGCGTGCCAGGTCATTGGCCGACGCAAACACCTGCAACGGCCCGGTGACGTCGAGCACCTGGGCATTATCGAAAGCGAGCACGTGAACGATTCTGGGCATACTGGCGTGATTCGTGGGTTCAATGGCGTATTCGCCAAAGCCTAGGCCTATACGCTTAAACCGTCTACACTTTTTCAGAAGTTTGAATGAGCGACGCTAAGTAAAATGAGCGCACGTTTTAACTCTATTGATCGAATAGATGACCTTTCGCGTCACTGACAATATCAAATGTAAAAGCTTCAGACCATTGATGGTTTACATGGCCATCAGATTTAAGCATACAGCCGGTTATACTATAACCTCCTGCTGAAAGTGGACCAATCGTAACATCAAAAGTCCCCCCTCCCACACTCCAGCCTTGCCCTAGATACGTCCCTCCAGGCCAAGCAAAATAAAGTGGATTGAGGCCCGGCAGTGTGCGCCCTTGTACTCGAGCCATATTACCAATGACCAACACATTAGTTATCGTTGTTTCCGCCATGACACTGCTCCGACACAAGAATACATACTTGAATTTTATACAACCCATGCAACAACCAATTAAAAACCTCAAAGCAAAAAAATTAGAAGTTCATAAAACTGTAAAATTTAAAATATTAGACCAGCTTCCTGCGTAACCCGATTCTTTGAGCGTTGTTCCAATAATACTATAATCGCCACTCGTATATGGTCCAATCGTAATGTCAAAATATCCATTCCCGTGACTCCACCCTTCCCCCATATAGACACCCCCAGGCCTTGCGAAATATAGTGGATTTAATCCCGGCCTGGTGTAGCCACGCACCCGAGCCATTTGTCCCAAAACGAATACACTTTGGATAACTAGGCAATGTTCTACAATGTAAACGCTCTCCGAAAACTTCAGTGCCTTATCCTCACTTGCATCGCTAGAAAGTGCGACTTTGAACTCAATTGACACCTTTTCGCCATTCGGACAAGTTGCCAGCCACTCCAAGGGAGCCGGGTATTCGAACACACCATTGGAATGATGAGCCACGCCTGCCAATGCCCTATAAGGGTTTGGTGTTGCACCGGCGCATAGGTAAGTCAGCCACACTTTCTGCCCGGAATATTGATATGGCCACGCCGAAACGGAAGTCAGTGCTGTCGAGGGAAGTAATGGAATATACAGAACACCATTGTTCGGGGTGTGATGAATGATTGCTCTTGGCAGGTCGACTTGAGGTATTGCCGTGATCGTCACAACTAATGTCTCTGACTCTTTAGACACACCATCACGTACGACCTTATACCTGAACCTCATCGTACTATCCGCTTCAGAAATATTGGCACCCAGAACGATTTCAGAAATAAAAAACCCAACCTGACCCGCCACTTCATCACCTTTCTTTGTTGGCACTACCGGGCTCCCTACACCTGGAGCACCAAGAATTTCAATTTCAATGGTATCTTTATTACGCACACCAAAGTAACTGACCACCAACTCTGTACCTTTCTGCCCAGAAAGCGCTGGAAGTGTAGAGGTATGCTCTCCTGTTTCAACGGCCCTGAGTAGTTTCGGTGACGGCAAATCCACCAATCCACTGACAATTAGCAACGTAGTAACTTCGGAATACCTAAGCGTTTGACCAGCGCGTTCCAAGCTATAAAAAACTGATACCTTACTCTCTAGATTCGGATCAATAAACGCACGCAAAATATCATGCGCCGTCGTACTCCCACTTACTCCAACTTGCACCTTTACAGCAATCTGAGCATTAGCCCCAACCCAAAACATATTTATCCAATCACCGCGCAATGTCTCGGTGAACGGCGCCGTGACGGTAGTGAACGCGCGAATATCATTCGGATCCAACTGCCCCCCAACAGCATCCTTTGCAACAGGAGCAGGCATATCGCTTTTAAAATCACCGACTAATACCGTAAGTCGCAACGATTCCCGCCCCACCTCTCCTGGCTGAGTAAGTGCGTAGTACACTTCAACTATATGACCGTCGAAACGCAACAACTCAGCACTGTATACGCGAAAGAGCATGTCCCCCTCAGGGGACTGCGGAACATCGTCAACTCTGCGTCCGACGCGATGCTCGATCGTGTCACCGGCCCCCTGAGCAATGAATATGACCTCAAGCAACGCATCGTCTGCCCAGTTTTCCAGGGCAGAAAAACGGACAGTGGCATACTCCCTTGTTGGGTCCAGACGACCGGCCAGTGCCTCGTCTATCGTAGGCGCCGACCATTCACTGATCTTTCCGACAATATCCAGATGGAGATATTTGGAAAGCCTGTCCTGCTTGTTTTTCCCCTGAAACACATAGCGCACGGAAGCCTTGCCACTGGCTATTGCAGCGACCTTTTCGGATGGAATTACGAATGTGTAGGTTCCCGGTCTAGATAGCACTTCACTCAGCGTGAACGGCAAAGGGTCTTGCGCACCAGATCCCCTCCAAATCAGCGTCACTAGATCGTAAGCCAAGGCATCAGTTGTATAAACATACAGAGCAATGTGAACGTCTCGGTTGCCCCATGTCGTAAGATCTATGACCTCTCCGGTATTTGGGACTGCCATCCACGGAGGCTCAAGCAGACCATTTACCAAGTCTACCCATATTCTTGTCACCGCAGACCACCTGGCCCTTTCATCAGGCAGGTTGCCGGTCGCCCCCTCGACTTGATAGGCGACAGGAATCAAATCTCCATCACCCGCCGCCTTGATAACTTGGTAGCCGACAATAATCGGGATATCAGTATCAACCTCGTGAGGTTGAACCCGATGCGTTATGAGTTGTGAGCCCCAAGCCAGGCAAATCAAATCAAAGGCCCGCATGTACGACCATTTGCGAATAATTATTTCAACACCTTCTCGGGCTCGCTCATCATCGACGCCTTCAATCACCACGTCCGCAGGTATTTCGTAATTCAGGCCTTGATGACCAGGGGTCTCAATATCCGGATCAAAATCGCCAGGGCGAAACAGACTTACGCGTAACCGCAACCGCTCAGTCTCGATTCGATTGCCACTACCACGAACGACTTCGGCGTATACCGGGTCAGCCCATCCATCGCGGATATCATTCACCGACACAGCAAAGGGGATCTCGGTCAGGTTTTCATCGCCCGGTCGAATGAAATTCGACGCTATCGGGCGGATCACGTTGTGCCAATAGAGGTGGAACAACGTCCCCTCAGGAGCTCCTTCGGGTCGCTGCATATGGATGATTAGAAAGGATGCTTCGGTATGCCGCAGACCGATACCGCCATCAGCGAGGTCAAGATCCCCCGCAATCTTGGGGTGCATAAGCGGAATATTTAAAGCAGGCAACAAACCTACGCGTTTCTGTTTCCGTTCACGCATAACAGCGACCTCCCGAAATCCACAATCAGGGTTAATTGGGCTCATTTACTACCCTTACAAATCATCCAGCTACTGTCAGAGTTCACAGTTGCCGACGAGTGGTACCGTGCCTCCATAACTGGCGTGTTTTGTTGGATTAATGGCGTATCCGCCAAAGCGTCATCATTTAGAGTGAGGTCGTCTACCCCTTTCTCGGAGCTTCATTCATGACCTTGCAGATCGGCTTTCTGTTGTTCCCCGGCATTCAGCAACTGGACCTGACCGGCCCCTACGACGTATTGGGTTCGCTGCCGGATGTAAAGCTGCACCTGGTATGGAAGGACCTGGCGCCGGTCACTTCAAGCACGGGCCTGGTGTTCACGCCGACCATGACCTATGCCGACTGCCCGACGCTGGATGTGATCTGCGTGCCCGGTGGTTCCGGCGTGGGCCCATTGATGGAAGACCCGCAGACCCTGGACTTCCTCAAGGCCCAGGCGCAGACCTCGCGCTACGTGACCTCGGTGTGCACCGGCTCGCTGGTGCTCGGCGCGGCGGGGTTGCTGCGCGGGCGCAAGGCGACGACGCACTGGGCCTACCACGACATGCTCGCCCCGCTCGGCGCCATCCCGGTACAGGAGCGCGTGGTGCGTGACGGCAACCTGTTCACCGGCGGTGGCATTACCGCCGGTATCGACTTTGCCCTGGTGCTGGCGGCGGAGTTGTACAGCGAAGCGGCGGCGCAACTGGTGCAGTTGCAGATCGAATACGCGCCGGCACCGCCGTTCGATTCGGGTCGTCCGGACACAGCACCTGCGCATGTGCGGGAAGAAGCCAACAAGCGCACCGCCGAATCGCGCAGGGTGCGCGGTGAAATCGTCGCGCGCGCAGCAGCACGGCTGGGCTGAGCCTGTACCTGTGGTGAGCGTGCTTG
>NZ_JAFMZG010000033.1:0-27872 GCF_049132125.1 Pseudomonas sp. NFX5 | reverse complement strand
GCGCAGCCCCGGCGCGAGCAAGCTCGCTCACCACAACAAGCTCGATCACCACAACAAGCTCGTTTGGCCACAGACCGCTTGCTCGCCGCACAATCCCTTCACCTCATGGGGTCAGGTTGGGCGCGACATCACCGCCAGGCGCACCGCCAGCACGCTCAGCACCGTCGCCAAGCCCCATCTCTGTAACCAGGCGCCTCTTGGGCGCCTGGCGAAGAAGCGGCTCAGCACCCCGCCGAAAATGCCCAGCAGCAGGTGAAACACCCCAGCGATCAAGGTCAGCACGCCGCCCAACAGCATCAACTGCACGGCGATGGAGCCGGCCTGCGGCCGTACGAACTGCGGCAAAAACACCACAAAAAACAGCAACGCCTTGGGGTTGAGCAGGCTGTTCAGCATGGCCTGCAGAAACACCCGGCCAAGGGGCACACGGTGCAGGTGGGCAGTATCTGGCCCAGGTTTTTTCTGCAGCGTCTTGAACACCAGCCACAGCAGGTAGACCACACCCGCACAGCGGATCACGTCAAAGGATGGCGGCCAACTGGCGACCAACGCCGTCACCCCGCTGGCGGTCAATGCGCTCAGCAGTATGTCGGCCACACCGATGCCCAGGGCCGAGGCCACTCCCCCACGCCAGCCGTGAGTGACGCCATGGCTGATCACAAAGGCCATGTTCGGCCCCGGGGATAACAGCAACAACAGCACAGCACCTGAAAAAACCGCCAGGGTCCCAAGGTCGATCATGCTCAAGCCCTCCACCGGGAAAGCCTGCAGATTAGTGCGTGGGCCCGGAGCGAACAAAAAATTGTGCTGGATACATTGTTCATCGGCAATTGCGAATGGCCACGACCAGCGTCTAGAATGCGAAACATTATCAATTAAGACTGCTGCGCCAGGATGCCCATGTCGAGCGATCACCCACTGGACCATGCCGCCATCGGCCAGCTTTACCACACCCATCACTCCTGGCTGCGCGGCTGGTTGAGCCGACGCACCGGTTGCCGTGAACGTGCCGCCGACCTCGCGCAGGAAACCTTTGTGCGCCTGCTCAACGCACGCAAACAGCAGGCCGTACTGCAGCCGCGCGCGTACCTGAGCAGCATCGCCCGCAGCTTGATGATCGACCAGTACCGGCGCCGCGAACTGGAGCGCGCCTACCTCGAAAGCCTTGCGCATTTCCCCCAGGCCGACGTGCCGTCGGAAGAAACCCGCCTGCTGATTCTCGACAGTCTGGAACGCATCGACCGCCTGCTCGACCAGCTCAAGCCGCGGGTGCGTGAAGCGTTCCTGCTGGCGCAACTGGACGGCCTGACCTGCGCTCAGATCGCCCTGCGCCTCGGGGTGTCCAAGGCTACGGTGGAGCGTGACCTGTCCAAGGCGCTGCACGCCTGCTATCGGTTGCGCTATGCCGACCTCTGACCCGCGCCTGGTCGACCAGGCTATCCAGTGGATGATCAAGCTGCGTTTCAACGTCGCCGACGACGCCAGCACCGCTGCGTTCGAGCGCTGGCTGCACACCAGCGCCGAACACCAGCAGGTCTGGCAACGGGTGGCGACGATGAATGATGAGTTCAGCCACCTGCCCGCGCAGGTCGGCCGCCACGCCCTGCACGGGGCGCGTCGACGTATCAGCCGGCGTGAAGGGTTGAAGCTGCTCGGCCTGGTGGCCGGTGCGGCCGGCCTGACCTGGTTCGGCCGCGACTGCACCCCGCTGCCCGCCTTGATGGCCGACTACCGCACTGCCACCGGCGAACGGCGTTGGGTGGCGTTGAACGACGGCAGCCGCATCCAACTGAACAGCGCCAGCGCACTCGACACGGCGTTTACTCAGGAACGACGCCTGGTGCAGTTGCGCCAGGGTGAAATACTGGTCAATCCCGGTGCCGACACGCGGCCCTTCTGGGTACAGACCCGTGACGGTTACCTGCGCGCCCTCGGCACGCGCTTCCTGGTACGCGAAGAGCCCCAAGGCACCATGCTCGCCGTGCAGCAGGGCACGGTGGCGGTGTTTGCCGACAACCACGCCGCCGGCGCGCGCCAAGTGGTCAACCCCGGCGAACAGGTGCTGTTCGACCGCAGTGGCATTCGTTCTCTCGCCTCCAATGGCCTGGACCCTTGGGCCTGGAGCGATGGTGTGATCAGCGCCCGGGACATGCGCCTGGATGCTTTCCTCGCCGAGCTGGGCCGCTACCGCAACGGCCTGCTGCGCTGCAGCGAAGCGGTGGCCGGGTTGCGGGTGTCGGGCACTTATCAGTTGGACGACACCGATGAGGTGCTGGGCCTGGTAGCCCACTCACTCAAGCTCGATGTCACTTACCGCAGCCGCTACTGGGTGACCGTCACCGCCCGCGTTTAACATTCTCGAAAATAAATGAGGTGAATTCTCATTGCCGCTCGACCTGTAAGGAAAGGCCGATCAACAGGCCGGTTCTGTTCACTTCCTTCAGGAGCATCCCGCGGTCATGCACGCGTTCCCCTTCCCACGTTCACCCCTCAAGCACGCGGTGCACGCCGCCTTGCTCGGCGCCTGCCTGAGCTGCGCAACCGCGCCGCCGTTCGCATGGGCCGAAACGCCGGCCAGCGACACCCAGGCCCGCGACTGGAACATCGCCGCCGGTTCCCTGGCCACGGCCCTGGACCAGTTCGCCCGCCAGGCCGGCATCAGCCTGTCGTACGACGCCACCAGCGTCGCCGGCAAGACCAGCCAGGGCCTGAGTGGTCGCCTGGACCGCGAGCAGGCGCTCGACCGGTTGCTGCGTGGCCAGGGCCTGCAAGCCCAGCGCCAGGGCAACAGTACCTGGCTGCTGTTGCCGCAAGTGGCCGACAGCGGCGCGCTGAACCTGGGCGCCACCACGGTCACCGGTGAGCGGTTGGGCACCACCACCGATGGCACCGGGGCCTACACCACAGGCGCGGTGACGATCGGCAAGGGCGAACACAGCCTGCGGGAAACGCCGCAATCGGTGAGTGTGATGACCCGCCAATTGATGGATGACCAGAACCTCACCACCATCGATGACGTGATGGAACGCACGCCCGGGATCACCACTTACGAATCACCCATGGGCGGCAAATATTTTTATTCCCGTGGTTTCAAGATGCTCGGCCAGTACCAGTACGACGGCGTGCCCCTGGACATGGGCAAGGACTACGTGCAGGCCGACAGCTTCAGCGCGAACATGGCGATCTACGACCGCGTCGAAGTGCTCAAGGGCGCGGCGGGCATGCTCAAGGGCGCCGGCACCGCCAGCGGCGCGGTGAACTTCGTGCGCAAGCGGCCCCAGGCCAAGCCCACCACCAGCCTGTCGCTGTCCGCCGGCACCTGGGACAACTACCGCGCCGACGTCGACACCGGCGGCCCGCTGAATGACAGCGGTACGGTGCGCGGCCGCGCGGCGATCAGCCAACAGAATCGCGGTTCCTACATGGATATTTCCAAGCGCCAGGACCAGGCTTTCTATGGCGCCCTGGATGTCGATCTCAGCGCCGACACCACCCTGGGCTTCGGCGCCAGCCATGAAGACGTCGACGCCACACCGTGCTGGGGCGGCCTGCCGCGCTATGCCGACGGCAAAAGCGCCCACCTCAGCCGCTCCACCTGCCTGGGCCAATCCTGGAACGACTGGCAAAGCCGGCGCACCACCTTCTTCGCCGACCTCACCCATCACTTCAACGATGACTGGAAACTCAAGGTTGCGGCCGTGCACAGCCGCAACCTGCAAGACACCAAATACGCCGCCAGCGAAGGCACCATTGCCTACGGCAACCCGACGCCTACGGCCAACTCCTATGCGGCGCTGATGGACTACGACCACAAGGACTTCGGCCTCGACGCCTATGTGGACGGCAAGTTCGAAGCCTTCGGGCTGGAACACGAACTGATCCTCGGTGCCAATGGCAGCCGTGGTACCCAGGACGATGTGTACGCGATCCAGAACCTGCCCAGGCGCCAAGGCATCTACCAACCCGACCACCATTTCCCGGAGCCGGCCAACAGCACCTTCTGGCCGAACATGTATCGCGGCGGCACGGTGAAGGAAACCGCCACCCAGTACGGCGCCTACACCACCTTGCGCCTACGCCTGGCCGAGCCGTTGATGTTTATCGTAGGCAGCCGCGTGAGCTGGTACGAGAACCGTCGCCAGTCCAACAACCTGGCCTGGGGCGAGTGGGCCTTGCAGGATGCCCGCACCCGGGAAACCGGTGAAGTGACGCCGTTTGCCGCACTGATCTACGACCTCAACGAGCACCTGTCGGTGTACGCCAGCTACGCGGATATCTTCCAGCCGCAAAGTTCCTATGCCACGCTCGATGGCGCCGCGCTCAAGCCGAAGATCGGTGACAACTACGAGCTGGGTATCAAGGGCGAATGGTTCGACGGGCGCCTCAACAGCTCCCTGGCGCTGTTCCGCGCCGTCGAGAAAAACGCGGCCGAATCCGACTACATCGCCCAGTGCCCGACCTCCGCCGACGGCTATTGCTACACCGACAGCGGCAAGGTGCGCGCCCAAGGGGTGGAGGCGGAAATCAGCGGTGAAGTGCTCGAGCGCCTGCAGGTATCCGGCGGCTACACCTACACCCAGACCAAGTCCCTGAAGAACATCGATACCGCCCTGGAGGGCGGTACGTCCAACACCTACGTACCTCGACACATGCTGCGCATGTGGGGCGACTACCAGCTCGACGGCGCCCTGTCGAAATGGAGCGTGGGCACCGGCGTCAACGCCCAGAGCAGCAATTACCGCGTGCAGACCATCAAGCTCGAACAGGCCGGTTACGCAACCTGGAGTGCCCGTGTGGCGTACCGTATCGACGACACTTGGACCGTCGCACTCAACGGCAACAATCTATTCGATAAAAGCTACTACAACACTGTCGGAACAGCCTCCTGGGGCAACTTTTATGGCGAACCGCGAAATTTTACGGTGAGTTTGAAAGGCAACTTCTGATCTGGCGAAAGTCCCGCAGGCAGGGCACTTCGTGCGCCCTGCCAACCCCTCTTTGTCCCCCCTTCCTACCGCCTTTGAAAAAAGGTTTTTCCTTTATGCAGGAAAAATCCTGCATTTGTTTCTACACTCAAAAACACACCCAATCACCGCGTACCCGGACAAGGAATGTCAATAAAATGCCGAACAAAATACTGGTAAACCTGTCTGCCCTGCCATCTCCGCACCACAGTCAATTAATTGACAGATTGATTAAGGTAACACTCCTGTAGTCACTACCCCCGCAAATTCCCTTCAAATGGATAGCTGCATTTGAATTGATAGTTGCGTATTACCCAGAGTAGCCGTAGTTGGAAGTGCTCTCTAAAGCAGTTCGCTGCTTTATTGAACAAACATCCAAACAATAGCTCTGGCGTGCAATGAGGGATGTTTTATGCGAGAGAAGTCGTCCGTCGACAGCCTGTTTTTAACGCGCGCCGGTTTTGTTGAGTTCTTTGTTGTTTTCGTCAAGTTCATACATGGCCTGAGTGCCATTTTGCCCCCGCTGATCCTGGTGATGTTCATCGACCCGATGGACCCCGAACTGCGCGGGCACTTCCTCGGCCTGCTGGTATTTTTCGCGGTCCTGACGATCATTCTGTTCCAGGCCCTGGGCATCTATTCCGAAGAACTGTTCAGCAACCGACTGCGCCTGAAAACCAAGGTGAAGGCATGGTCGGCGGCGTTTTGCATCCTGTTGTTCATGTACCAGATCCTGCAGTTTTTCCCGCAATTGACCCCGCGTAACCTGGTGGCCTGGTACGTCGCCAGCCTCGGGTTGTTCTGCCTTGAGCGCCTGCTGATGCTGCGCCTGTACCGCAGCCTGATGCGCAAGGGCAAATACCTGCAACGTACGGTGATCCTGGGCTTTACCGACACCGCCATGCACGTCGCCGACCACCTGCAACGCAACGGTGATATCCGCTCCGGCCTGATCGGCTTTATCGACGATCGCACCGAGCGGATCCCCAAGGAATTGAGCAACCTGCCCCTGCTGGGCAACACCCGTGAGCTGGAAAAACTCATCCGCGCCGAGCAGGTCAACCAAGTGATGATCTGCCTGCCCTGGGCCGCCGAGCAGCGCATCCACGGGCTGGTCAATCGCCTGCGGCAGATGTCGGTCAACGTGATGCTGGTGCCCGACATGGCCGCCCTGCGCTACGGCCATAGCCGCATCACCGATGTGGGCGGGATCCTGATGTTCAACACCTCGCAATTGCCGTTGCGTGGCTGGTCGCCGGTGATCAAGCGCCTGGAGGATGTGCTGCTGGCCAGCCTGGCCCTGGTGGCGCTGTCCCCTGTGATGGTCGCGACGGCGATTGCGATCAAGCTCGACTCCAAAGGGCCGATCCTGTTTCGCCAGAACCGCTTTGGCTACAACGACAACGAAATCCGCGTGTTCAAGTTCCGCTCGATGTACACCGACCAGAGCGACTTCACCGCCGAACGCCAGACCACCCGCCAGGACCCGCGCATCACCCGGGTGGGACGCATCATCCGCAAGACCAGCATCGACGAGCTGCCGCAGTTGTTCAACGTGCTGCTGGGCAACATGTCCATGGTCGGCCCGCGCCCCCATGCCACGGCGACCAAAGCCGCCGGCATACCCTTCGAAGTGGCGGTGAGCGAGTACAGCTCGCGCCACCGCGTGAAACCGGGGATTACCGGCTGGGCGCAGATCAACGGTTACCGGGGTGAGACCGACACCCTGTTCAAGATCCAGAAACGTGTCGAGTACGACCTGGAGTACATCTCCAAGTGGTCGGTGTGGTTTGACCTGTACATCGTTTTCATGACGGTCCCGGCCGTCCTTTCCACCAAGGAAGTCTATTGATGAAGACCCTCAACGGATTAATTCCCTGCATCGTTTCCGGTGGTTCGGGCACTCGACTGTGGCCGGTGTCGCGGCAGAACATGCCCAAGCCCTTCATGCGCATGCGCGATGGCCAGAGCCTGCTGCAAAAAACCTTCCTGCGCGCGGCCAAACTGCCCGGCGTGGAAAGCGTGCTCACGGTGACCAACCGCGACCTGTTGTTTCGTACCCTCGATGACTACCGCGGAGTGAACAACGCCCGCCTGCCCCTGGACCTGCTGCTGGAACCGTTCGGTCGCAACACGGCGGCGGCCATCGCCGTGGCGGCCCTGCATGTGCAGGAGCATTTCGGCGGCGACGCACAGTTACTGGTGATGCCCGCCGACCATCTGATCCTCAATGAAGTGGCGTTCGCCGAGGCCGTGACCCAGGCCCGCGACCTGGCCGAAGCCGGCTACCTGGTGACGTTCGGCATCCAGCCCGACCACCCGGAAACCGGTTTTGGCTATATCGAGCAAGGCGAGGCGCTGAGCCATGGCTACCGGGTCAAACGCTTCGTCGAGAAACCCGACCTGGCCACCGCCCAGGCCTACCTGGACGGCGGCAAGCACCTGTGGAACGCCGGCATGTTCTGCTTCAAGGCCAGCACCCTGGTGGATGAGCTCGCCACCCATGCACCCGACGTGCTGGAGGCCGCACGCGCCGCGCTGGAGCACAGCCAGAGCCTGCAGAACACAACCTCGCGCCAACGTGAACTGGATGCGGATGCGTTCGGCAGTGCCCCGGATATTTCCATCGACGTGGCCTTGATGGAAAAGTCCCGGCATGTGGCCGTGGTGCCCTGTGACATTGGCTGGAGCGACATCGGGTCCTGGGAAGCGCTGCGCCAGCTCACCCCCAGCGATGCCCATGGCAACCAGATCAATGGCGAAGCGATTTTGCATGACGTGCACAACTGCTACATCGACTCGCCCAAGCGCGTGTTGGGCGCCGTGGGGGTGCGCGACCTGATCATCGTCGACACCCCCGACGCGCTGCTGATCGCCGACGCCCACCGCAGCCAGGATGTGCGCCATATCGTCGCCGAGCTCAAGCGCCAGAACCATCCGGCGTACAGCCTGCACCGCACGGTGACCCGGCCGTGGGGCACCTACACCGTGCTGGAGGAAAGCAGCCGTTTCAAGATCAAGCGCATCGTGGTCAAGCCGCTGGCCTCGCTGTCGTTGCAGATGCACCACCACCGCAGCGAACACTGGGTGGTGGTCAGCGGCGCGGCACAGATCACCAATGGCGACCGCGAGTTCCTGATCAACGCCAACGAGTCCACCTACATTCCCGCCGGGCACAAACACCGGCTGACCAACCCCGGCATCATCGACCTGGTGATGATCGAAGTGCAGAGCGGCGAGTACCTGGGCGAAGACGACATCGTGCGCTTCGACGACATCTACGGCCGCGCGCCTGCCGAGGCGAAGAAATGACATGCGTACTTCATTGATCATCCCCACCCGTAACGCCTCCAGCCACCTGGCACGCCTGCTGCCTGCGCTGAAGATGCAAACCCTGCAACCTGACGAGATGCTGGTGGTGGACAGCGCCTCCAGCGATGACACCGTGGCGCGCTTTCGAGCGTTCGGCGCGCGGGTCGAGGTGATCGACGCCCGTGACTTCAACCACGGCGGCACCCGCCGCTGGGCCAGCGAACAGGTGGGTGGCGACGCGCTGATCGTGATGACCCAGGACGCCATCCCGGCAACGCCCGAGACCTTTGCCAACCTGCTCGATGAATTGCAGCATGACCCGCTCAACGGCGTCGCCTACGGGCGGCAATTGCCCCACCCCGATGCGGGCTTGCTGGGCGCGCAATCGCGGCACTTCAACTACCCGGAACACAGCCGCAGCAAAAGCCTGGCCGATGCACCGGAGCTTGGGATCAAGACCTGCTTCAGCTCCGACTCGTTTTCGGTGTACCGGCGCAGTGTGTTGCAGGCCGTTGGTGGCTTCCCTGCCGACGTGATCGGCAGCGAAGACGCCTTTGTGGCCGCACGCATGCTGCTCGACGGCTACAAGGTGCGCTATGCCGCCACCGCGCTGGTGCATCACTCCCACGATTACAAACTCATGGACGAGTTTCACCGCTACTTCGACATTGGCGTGTTCTACGGCCGCGAGCCGTGGATCAAGCAGGCCTTTGGCGACGCGGGTGGCGAGGGCAAACGCTATGTGCTGGCCGAACTCGCGGCGCTGCGCAAAGCCGGCGCCTTGCACCGCGCGCCCGAGGTGCTGGTGCGCAGTGCGTTCAAACTGCTCGGTTACCGCCTGGGCCATCTTGAACGCCGCCTGCCGCTCGCCCTCAAGCGGCGCATCAGCATGTTTCCCGGTTATTGGAGGTGAGCAGCATGACCCACAGGAAGTCCCCCTTGATGAAGCGAAGCGTGCTCGCCCTGGCCATGCTGGCCCTGGCCGCCTGCAACACCCCGGCGCGTATCGAGCCACCGGACAGCAAGACCGTCGAGGACGGCAAGCGCGCCCTCGACCAACTGGCCCAGCTGCCACCGGCGGTGGAACGCATCCGTATCGGCGACCAGTTGCGCATCGTCCGCGATGCCGGCGAGATGCCGACGCTGTCGGCGTTCAACGTCAGCACCATCTACGAGCTGACGCTGTACACGGTGCAGACCGACGGCAAGATCAACTACCCGTTCCTGGGGCCGATCCAGGTTGCCGGGCGCCAGCCATCGGAGCTGGCCACCCAACTGACCCACGAGCTCGCGGCGACCTACCGCGAACCCCGGGTGACGGTGAACATCAACCAGGCACCGAGCAACTCGGTGATCGTCGGCGGTGCGGTGAATAACCCCACGGCGGTGCAGATCGCCACGGCCAACACCCTGGAGCAGGCGATTGTCGGCGCCGGCGGGGTCAGCCCGGCGGGCAACGCGAGCATGGTCGCGCTGCTGCGCGAAGATGCCCAGGGCGCCTATCGTGCTTACTTCCTGGACTTCAGCCAGCTCCTCAAGACCGGCGCCAACGGACGCAAGCCGGTACGCCTGCAACGCGGCGACGTGGTGTTCGTGCCCAAGTCCAACGTCGGCGAGCGCATCCAGGGCGTGGACACCTACATGAACCAACTGATCCCGTTCACCAAGTCCATCGGGGTCGGCTACAACTACACGCGAACCAGCGGCGGCAGTAATTAAAGGAGCGACATCCCATGATCGAGATCCGTTCTTTTCGTGATCTGCTACGCCTGTTCTTCATCTTCCGCCACGAGTTCAAACTGGCCGCCATTGCGGCACTGGTGATCATTCTGCTGGGGGCTTTCCTGCTGCCGGCCAAGTACGAATCCACGGCGCGCCTGCTGGTCAAGCCGGGGCGTGATTCGACCTTGCCCATCGAGATCAGCAACCGCCAGGCGCTGGTGATGCCCAGCACCCAGCGCGACCCGATTGTCGACGAAGAGCGCCTGCTCACCGGGCGCCCGATTGTGCGGGCGGTGGCCGAGCACTACCTGGAGGTGATCAGTAACGCACCGCCACCGGAAGGCTTCTGGAAGCGCACCAAGTACTACGTCAAGAGTGGCATAGGCGCGGTGTTCGATGGCATCCGCGTGGTACTGGAAACTGTCGGCGTGGTGGAAAAAACCACACCGGTGGAGCGCCTGGCGGCGGGCCTGGAAAAGAACTTCGAGGTGAGCCACGCGGCCGGCTCCACGGTGATGGACATCAACTTTACCTGGGGCGACCCGGAGATAGCCCAGGCGGTGGTCAAGGATTGGGTCGAGACCTATGTCAACGAACGCACCCAGGCCCTGGGGCGCAAGAGCCTGTACGTCTTCTATGAAGGCCAGGTCGCCACCAGCGCCACCGAGATCCAGAGCTACAAGCAGCAGATCCTCACGCACCTGAACCAGATCGGCGCGGCGAGCATCACTGATCGCCTGGAAGACTTGTCCGAGCGCATCAACGTACTGCGGGGCGAAACGTTCAACACCACGCGCCTGATCGCCTCCTCCGACAGCGCCATACAGAGCACCCGCACCCAGCTCAAGAGCCAGCCCAAGGAAGTCACCACGGTGCGCCAGATCGCACTGAACCCCCAGCAGCAGGACCTGCGCCGCCTGCTGAACCAGAAGCTGCTGGAAAAGGCCGACATGATGCGCACCTACACGGACAACGCGCCGCCGGTCAAAGCCCTGGATGCGTCGATCCGCGCAATGCAGGCCCATGTCGCGAGTGAAAGCAACACCGTGCAAAGCTCGGAAAACCGCGCGCCCAATACCCTGGAAATCCACTTGCAGCGAGTACTGCTGGATGAGTCGAGCAACAACCTCGCGCTGCGTACCCAACTGACTCAACAACAGAAACAACTGGCCAACCTCGAAGCCCAGCGCAAGCAAGCCCTGGAGATCGAACCGGAACTGACACGCCTCGCCCGGGAGCTGGGCGCCGCCGAACGCAACTACGCGTTGTATGTGGACAACCTGGAGAAATCACGCATCGACCGTGAACTGGATAACAGCCAGATCAGCAACATCGCGGTGATCGAAGAGGCCACCCTGAACCCCGGCCGCATCTTCCCCAAAACCCTGGTGATGCTGGTGCTGGCGGTCCCATTCGCCGTCGTCGTCGGCCTGCTGGTGATCTACCTGTGCTACCTGCTCGACCAGCGCATCCACGATGGCGGCCTGGCGGAACGCAAGTTCGGCCTGCCGCTGTGGACCACCTTGCCCGAGCTGGACACCAGCACCGCCCAAAGCACCAACGCGTTCAATGCGAGCATCTACCGGCTGTACGGGTTGCTGCAGTTGGAGCGCATCGCCGAGCAGGGCCTGACCCTGGGGCTGACCTCGGCACGTCACGGCGAAGGGGTGACCTTTGTGGTGGAACAACTGCGTCAGTTGCTGCAGGAAAACGGTATCAACGTGCGTGTGGGCGGCGCCGAACCGGCGGCGCCAGGTGAAGTGGTGCTGCTGGACGCCTCGGCGCTGCTGGATAACCGCGATGCGTTTATCAACCTGCGTCGGGCCGACCTGATCGGGCTGGTGGTGGAAGCGCAGAAGAGCACGGTGCCGGTGGTGGAGCACGCGCTGTCGATCCTCAACACCGCGTTCGGCAAGGTCGACGGCATCATCATCAACCGGCGCAAATTCGAAGTGCCGGCCAAGGTGCTGAAAACCATCGCCAAGTACCGAGGGGCATTCTGATGCGCGTCGCCCTGCTCGCCCCGTTGCCGCCGGAGAAAAATGGCATCGCCGACTACGCGAACCATTTCCGCAGGGCACTGGAACAACTGGAGGTGACGGTGCTGACGCCGTTGGCCGGGGTGGCGGGCAACAGCGATGCGATCAAACAGGCCATCGGTGGGTTCGACTGGCACAGCGTGGACCTGGTCCACGCCGAGCTGGGCGGTGGACGGCTGGGGGAATTCCTGGCCCTGCGCGAATTGCGCAAGGCCTACCCGGCACTGCCCTTGACCGCCACGGTGCACGATCCGGAACGCATCGTCTGGCGGCGTGAGCGCTTGCCATTCCCGTTGAACCTGCTGGAGCGCTTGCCCAGCCCGATGCCACAGGCCGCAGTGGTGCTGGCCGATCCGCTGACCTTGCGTGAAGAGCGTCAGGTCGCCGCCGGCTTGACCCGCTTGATCACCCTCACCCGCCTGGGCGCCGAGTGCCTGGGCCAACGCATGCAACTGCCGGCGGGGAAAGTCGCGGTGATCAACCATGCCAACCTGGCGATTCCATCGGCGCCGTTACCGCCCCTGGATACGCTGCGCCTGCTGTACTTCGGGTTTATCTACCGGGGTAAAGGCATCGAAGACCTGTTAGAGGCCCTGGCCGGCGTATTCAAGCAGGCCCCCGAATTGCGTGAGCGTGTGCGCCTGACCCTGGCCGGTGGCACCGCCGCCGAAATGGCGTTTGGCGCAGGCGGCAACTACCTGGAGCAGTTGAACCGCCAGATCGCCGAACTCGGCCTGGCGGATGCCATCGACTGGCAGCTGAACCTGCCGGCCGACGAGATTGCCCAGACCATCCAGGCCCACCATGTGATGGTACTGCCCTATCGCGAATCGAAAAAACTCGGCCTGCTCGGGCGCCAACGCGGGACCAGTGGCGCGCTGTCCTGGGCTGCCGCCTGCGGGCGTGGGGCGATTACCTCCGACGCTCGCGCGTTTGCCGAGGAAGTCGCCAGCGGCAACGGTGCCCTCTACCCCGAAGGCGATGTGGATGCCCTCAGCGCGCAACTGCTGCGCCTGGCGCGCACGCCGCTGCTGGCCCGGGACTGGGCCGAACGCGCCGGCGAAATCGGCCGCGAGCGCTTATGGCCGTTGACCGCGCAAAAGTTCAAGGCACTGTTTGAGCAAGCCATCGAGGGCAGCCACCATGGCGCGTAAACGCACCTACGTCGCCACCCTGGTTGTGGTCGCCGCCCTGGGCCTGACCGCGTTTTTGTGGGGGCGCCAGGCCGATGCCGAGAGCCATGTGCTCAAGGGCAACAAAACCGTGGTGTGGAAGGATTTCCTCGGGGTGAACGCGCAGTTCCTGTGGTTCGCCCCTGAGCGCTATCAGAAGCAGATCGACCGTCTCAAGGCGCTGGGCCTGGAGTGGGTACGCCTGGATTTGCATTGGGACCAGCTGGAGCCGGTCGAAGGGCAGTACCAGGTTGCGACGCTGGATCAGTTGGTGGGCAAACTACAGGACAACCAGCTCAAGTCGGTGTTCTACCTGGTCGGGTCGGCGCCGTTCGCCACCACTGCGCCGGTGGGGGCGCCGTATCAGGACCAGTACCCGCCAAAAGATCCTAACGTGTTCGCCAACCGCATGGCGCTGTTGGCCCAGCGCTACCCCAGTGTCGACGCCTGGCAGGTGTGGAACGAACCGAACCTGCTGGGCTTCTGGCGCCCGGTGGCCGACCCGGCCGGCTACGCCGCACTGCTGACCACCACCGCCGCCGCGTTGCGCGCAATGAACCCGAGCAAACCGGTGGTGGCCGCCGGCATGGCATTCTTCAGCGAAATGCCCAACGGCCAGAGCATGTTCGATGCCCTCGGCGCCCTGGGCGTGGCCAGCCTCAATACCGTCGTCTCGTACCACCCCTATACCCAATTGCCCGAAGGCAACGACCCGGCCAACCTGGACTTTATC
The DNA here is from genome assembly GCF_049132125.1 of Pseudomonas sp. NFX5. NCBI lineage: Bacteria > Pseudomonadati > Pseudomonadota > Gammaproteobacteria > Pseudomonadales > Pseudomonadaceae > Pseudomonas > Pseudomonas sp. NFX5. Next base: position 13,930 of record NZ_JAFMZG010000033.1, on the reverse strand, counting down.
GCCAGGACCACCACGCTCAACCAGGCCCTGCGCAGCGGCGGCGTGCAGACCCTGTGGAGCACCGAATGGGGCTGGTCGACCTACACCGGTCCCAAAGACGCCCAGGACATCATCACCCCACAGGCCCAGGCCGATTACGTGGTGCGCCGCCTGGCGCTGATGAGTGCGCTGGATTACGACCGGATCTTCCTGTTTACCCTCAGTGATCTGGACCAGCGCGCCAGTGTGCGGGACCAGTCTTACGGCTTGCTCGACATCGACGCCAACCCCAAGCCGGTCTACACCGCGCTGAAAAATTTCCTCGACGTCAGCGGTCCGACGCTCACCCCCGGCGATCCGCCCAGCGCCGACCAGTTGCCCGACGGCCTGTTCAGCATCGGCTGGACCCGCGCCGACGGGCGCAAGCTATGGTTCTTCTGGGCGGCCGGGGGCGGCAACGCACACCTGCCCAACCTGGCCAGCGCCACCCTGTATGACCCGCTGCGCGGTACGCAAACCCCGGTGAGCGGCACCCACGGGCTGACCGTCAGGGTCAAGCCGAACCTGCAAATTCTGTTATGGGAGTGAGGCCCGCCATGCGCATTTTATGGATCCTGCCCTACTCGCCCTGGCCCGCCACCAGCGGCGGCAAGACGCGCCAGTTCCACCTGCTGCGCAGCCTGGCGGCGCGGGGGCATCGGATCACCTTGCTGCTGCATGACAAGCATCCGGTGTCCCCTGCCGACCGCCAGGTGCTGGAAGCGTTTGTCGAACAGTTGATCATCCTGCCGCGCCGCCCGTTGCGCAGCCTCAAGACCCTGGTGGCGGGGCTGTTTGCCCCCTACCCGCTGCTGGCCAGCGTGAATGGGCTGGCGGGCGAGTTGCAGGACACCTTCAACTGGTTGCTGGGTGAGCAGTGGGACGTGGTGCAGATCGAGCACAGCTACAGTTTCCAGCCTTACGAGGATGCGCTGGCGCGTAAATCACAGCCCTTTGTGCTGACCGAACACAATGTGGAATCGGCCCTGGGCGCGGCCACCTACGACCGCTTGCCGCGTTGGTCGCTGCCGTTCATTCGCTACGATCAATGGCGCTATGCCCGCTGGGAACGCCGGGTGATGCGCCAGGCCGCGCAGGTGGTGGCGGTCACTCAAAGCGATGCGCACACCCTGGAGAAAATCGCCGGAAAACCCGTGCCGGTGGTGGTCAATGGCGTGGACTGCGATCACTTCGCCGCCGCCCATCCCGACCCGTCGACACGCCGCGTGCTGTTCCTCGGCAACTATGAATACGCGCCGAACGTGGACGCCATCGAATGGGCCCTGGATGAAATCCTGCCCAAGGTCTGGGCGCGCTGTGCGGATGCGCGCATGAGCGTGTGCGGCTTCGGCATGCCCGGCAGCTGGCGCGAGCGCTGGAAAGACCCGCGTATCGAGTGGCAAGGCTTCGTACCCGACCTGCTGGACCTGCAATCGAGCTGTTCGGTGTTCCTGGCCCCGTTGCGCCACGGCGGCGGCTCCAAGCTCAAGGTGCTCGAAGCCCTGGCCGCCGGCCTGCCGCTGGCCAGCACCGAACAAGGCGTGTCGGGGCTGGACCTGGTGGAAGGCCTCGACTACCTCGGTGGGCAAAGCGCCGACGACCTGGCCGATGCCGTGGTGCGCCTGCTGCAATGCCCTGAAGCCGCCGCGCCCATGGGTGAGGCGGGCCGCGCCTACGTACGCCGCGCCCATGACTGGAGCGTCGCCGCCAGCCAATTGGAGCAGGTGTACGCCACCCTCGTGCCGCTGAGCCAGAGGGAGCCCGCATGCGTATAGGCCTGGATTACCGCACCGTCGGCACCTCGCCGCAATCGGGCATCAGCCGCCAGGTGTATGCACTGGAAAGCGCCCTGCACACCTTGCCGGGCATTGAGCTTGAACGGTTTACCGTGGCGCCACTGGGCGATGAAACGCGCCTGCAGGCCCACTGCCCGGCGTGGGGCTGTGCCAAGACCGCCATGCACCAGCCGCAGAATCGTCTGCGCTTTGAGTCCGGTTTTCTGCCGCGTGCCTTGCGCGAGGAGCGTATCGACCTGTACATCAGCACCTTCAACATGGGCCTGCCGTTGCCGCCCAAGCCGAAGGGTTTGCGCACGGTGGTGCTGCTGCATGACCTGTTCCAGATCACCCTGGACAACTACCATGCCAACCGCTTGAAGGCGCTGATCTACAAGACCAGCGATCGCCTGTCGATTACCTACGCGGTGCACAGCGCCGACCGCGTGTGGACGCCGTCGCAATACAGCGCCGATGAAACCGCACGGCTGTTTCCCAAGGCGGTGGGCAAGATTCGTGTGCTGCCCAATCAGGTCGATGGCTTTGCCGGGCTGGTGGCGGACCTGAGCCGGCATCAATTGCCCGAGCGCTACTGGCTGCTGGTGGGCACCCGCGAGTTGCGCAAGAACGTGCCGTTTTTGGTGGACGCCTGGCAGCAGGCGCGGCGCCAATCCCCTTCGGTGCCGGAGTTGGTGCTGGTGGGCAGTTTGGAACACTTGCCCGAAGCCCAGCGCACATTGCCGGGGATTCGCGCCCTGAGTGGCGTGTCGGACGCCGAGTTGCAGGGGCTGTACCGCCAGGCGTCACGCCTGTGGCAGCCGTCCTATGCCGAAGGCTTTGGCCTGCCGGTGATCGAGGCCCTGAGCGTCGGTACGCCGGTGGCGGTGGCCAGCGGCACTTCGCTGGATGAAATCACCCCGCCGTCGGCCCCGCGGTTTTCGCCCACCGATGGCCCGGCGCTGGTGCAATTGATGCTCAGCCTGGGCGCGCGGCCGGATGAAGACTGCGCCGAGCAACGGCGCCTGTGGGCGCAACGTTTCAACCATCATGCTTATCGCCAACGCCTGGCCGAACTGATCGAGGAACTTCAGTGAGAGTGAACCTGGCAAGCCTCGTCGCGATCCTCTTCGGCCTGCTGTTTGGCGCCCTCGCCCTGTTGCTGTCGCCGGCCAAGGCGTTCCTGGCCGTGGTCGGCCTGGCGGGGGCAGTGACCATCCTGCGCTTTCCGTTGTGGGGGCTGTTGTTGTTCGCCATGATCGCCACGTTCATGCCGTACTCGACTATCAACCTGGGGATCCGCAGCACCGTCAGCGAAGCGATCCTGGCCCTGACCTGGGGCGCGGTGCTGTGGCACAACTTCCTGGCCCGCCTGCCCGATACGCCCAGCCTGACCCGCCGCCCCACCGACCAGATGCTGCTATGGCTGATGCTGTTCAGCGTGTTCCCGTTTATCGTCGGCCAGGTCACCGTCCACGCCGACAGCAGCGGCGTGGCCAACTGGCTGCGCTGGTTGCTGAGCCTGTCGGCGGTGTTCCTCTGCGCCAGATTGCTGGTGGACCGCAAGCAGCGTGAATCCTTGGTGATCGCCCTGTTGCTGGGCAGCCTGGCGATGCTGGTGCTGTCGATTGCGGTGTTCGTGCGCACGCGCTCCGGGGCCGGCATTGCGCCGATTCTGGCGTTGTTCAACTACGGCAACTTCGACATGTTGAAATTCGGCCTGGAGGCCATGTCTTCGCGCATGGGTTCGCCGTGGATGCACCCGAATGCCATCGGCGGGATCATGGCATTGCTGCTGCCCCTGGCCTTCTGCTTCGGCGTGACCGAACAGGGCTGGAAACGTGCGCTGGGCCTGGGCGTCGCCTGCCTGGGCGCGGCGGCGTTACTGTTGGCCAGCAGCCGTGGCGCGATGGTCAGCCTGGCGTTGGTGCTGGTGTGGATGGCTACGCGCCGCGTGCCCTACACCGGGCGCCTGCTGATGATCGGCGCGGCGCTGACCGTGGCACTGGTAATGGCCTACCCACCGTTGCAGGAACGCCTGGCGACGATTTTCTCGTCGGACAACGCCAGTACCGAAGTGCGGTTCGACGAGTACCGCATGTTCCCGCAGGCGGTGGTGTCTTATCCGTTCGGGATCGGCTTCAAGGTTGACCCGCCGGTACCGGGCACCCACCTGTTGGGGATCTCCAACCTGTGGCTGAACTTCATCTACAAGACCGGCATCGTCGGCATGCTGTTCTTTGTGGCGGTGACCGTGCGCTGGTGGCGCGAGGCGCGTCCGCAAAAAGGCCCGATCCGCCTGACCAAGGACAATGCCCTGTGGCTGGGCACCACCGGCGGGATTCTGTCGGCGCTGGTCAGCGGCCTGTTCGACCACTACTTCAGTTTTGCGGTGGTGATGGTGGCGTTGTTCTGGCTGATGGTGGGCATCAATGTGCTGGAGGCGCGGCGGTTGTTTCCGGCGCGGCTGCCGCAGGTGAAGACCGTGGCCTACCGCAAACACCTGCCTGATGGGGCACGGCCCTGATGCTCGGCTCCGCCGCCTGGCTGACCCTGGCGACCCTGGTGGGCCTGTGCCTGGGATTTGCCCGTGAATGGTTGCTGGTGGCGGCCTGGGGCGCCGGAGAGCGCAGCGATGCCTTCCTGATCGCGCTGTTTTTGCCGGAAGCGCTGCGCATGTCGTTGGCCGGCGGTGTGCTGAGCGCCGCCGCGCTGCCGTTGTACCTGCAACGCAAGCATGGCGAACGCCTGGAGTGGCTGGCGGTGCTGTTCCCGGCGTTGCTGCTGATCGCGCTGGTCATCAGCCTGCTGCTGACGCTGTTGGCACCGTGGCTGGTGCAAGTGCTCGGCCCGGGGTTGGCCGACACCGCCACAGTCTTGGCCAGCAGCAACCTGCAGATCCTCGCCTGGTGTGTGCCGGGCTTGATGTTGCATGGGCTGTTCAGCATTCCCTTGCAGGCCGGTGAACGTTTTGTCCTCGCGGGGCTGGGCTCGTTGCTGTTCAACCTGCCGCCGGTGACGTACCTCGCCCTCGCCGGCACCACCAGCCAACCGCACGCGCTGGCCCTGGCCTGCCTGGCCGGCAGCCTGTTGATGCCGCTGGCGCTGTTGCCGTCGGTGTGGCGCCAAGGCTGGCGGCCATGGCGCTGGCAACTGAGCGTCGCACCCTTGCGGGAGCTGGGCCAGCGCATCGGACCGCTGTTGCTGAGCAATGGCGCCAGCCAGGGGTTGGCGCTGATCGAGCGGCTGGTGGCATCGCTGCTGGGCGAAGGCGCGGTGACCTGGGTCAACCTGGCGCGCAAGCTGATGAACCTGCCGCTGATTGCACTGATGAGTCTCAACCAGGTACTGCTGGGCATGATGAGCCGCCGTCAGGGCGATGAGCGCCTGGCCCTGCTCAAGCGCGGCCTGGAAACCGCCAGCGTGTTGACCCTCCCTGCCGGTGTCGGCCTGGTGGCGGCAGCCCCGAGCCTGGTGGCATTGCTGCTGCCCAGGCAATCGGCGGATTCGCCGTTGCCGCTGCTGCTGGCCTGGTTTGCCGTGCCGTTGGTGTTCGGCGCCTGGAACGCCTTGCTCGCGCGCTATGCCTACGCCGCCGGCGATACGCGCGAGCCGCTGCGCTGCGAGTTGCTCGGCAGCCTGGTCAACGTGGTGTTGCTGGGAGCGCTGCCCTGGGTGTTCGGCCTGGCCGGTATCCCCTTGGCCGCACTGGCCGGCGTGCTCTGCACCGCACTGTTGCTGATGCAGCGCCAGGCCTTGCTCGACGCCGTGCCCTGGGCCCGGCACTGGCTGCTCAGTGCACTGCTGATGGGGCTGGCGGCGCTGATGCTGTTTGGTATTGAGGGCGTGTGGCTGCAACTGGGGCTGAGCACCCTGGCCGGCGCCGTGGTGCTGCTCGGCATGGGGCTGTGGCTCAAGCCGTGGCGCAAGGCATGAATGATCGATCGGGAGCACTCAGGTGAAAAATCGCTGGATTCAAATGGATATCGCCAAGGGCATCGGCATCCTGGTGATCGTGTACGCCCACAGTTGGTTTGTCGCCACGTCGCCGGACTTGATGTACCCGATCCTGGCGTCGTTCGTACTGCCGTTGTTCTTCTTTCTGTCGGGGGTGTTTTTCAAACCTGAACAGCCGTTTGTCGAGATGGCGGTGCGTAAGGCCGACGGCCTGCTCAAGCCGTTTTTCTTCACCATGCTGGTGTATGTGATCGTGCGCGATGTGCTGCGCGGCCAACCGCTGCTGCCGGATATCGGCGGCGTGCTGTACGCCTCGGTGGCCACCATCCCGTGGCAGGCGCTGTGGTTTTTGCCGCACTTCTGGGTGGCGATCCTGTTCAGTTGGGCTGTGCTGCGGCTGATCCAGCGCCTGCCGCTGGCGGTGAGCTGTGCAGTGATGCTGGTGCCGCTGCTGATCGGCATCTGGATGCTGCCGTGGTTCTGGCAACTGCCGGTGACTCTCGGCGGGCAAACCTGGGTGCTGCCCGGCTTGCCCTTCAGCCTGGATATCACCCTGATCAGCAGCGCGTGTTTCGTCTACGGCTACCTGCTGCGCGACTGGCTGCGTACCCATGCGGGCTCCCTTTTGACCCTGCTGGTGTCGGGGGTGCTGTTCGCGGCGGTGTTCCTCTACCGGGGTGACACCATGGACCTGGCGCAGCGTCGCTACGACCACTGGCTGTGGACCAGCCTGCTGGCGGTGATTGGGGTGTACCTGTGCTGGGCGTTGGCGCGGGTGCTGATGGCGTCGGCCCTGATCACCCGGGTCATGACCTACATCGGCCAGTCGACCCTGATCCTGCTGATCTTCCATGGGGAGATCCAGCACAAGACATTCGATTTGATGGAGCGTCTGGGGCTGCACGCGTTTGTCGCGGCCTGTATCGGCTTTGTGGTGGCGGTGGTGGTGCCGTTGTTGATCGGGGAAGTGATCAAGCGGGTGGCGTTCCTACGGTTTTTCTACTTTCCATTTCCACTGCGCAAGGCTGCCGGATAACGGTAGGAGCGAGCGTGCTCCTACCGGGTATCAGGTTCAGTCATCCAGTTGTTGCGCGGCGGGCTTGCCGGCGTGTTTCGCCGGCTTGGCGCCCTTGGCCGGAGCCGGTGCAACGGGCTCGGGTTCCGGGGCGGCGGCGGTTTCTTTCTCGGCCATCGGCATCTGGTCGATGGCGCTGAAAAACTCTTTCAAGTCGAGGCTATCCGGCGGCACGGTCTTCTCGACTTTCTTCTCGCCATCCTTGCCCACCAGGATCACTTTGGTGCCGCTGCCGGCGCCCAGTTTGAGGGCGCGGATCAGCGCATTGGTCTCAGGCGGCGTGAGCTTCTTGTTGTCCTTGGGGTCCTTGGCGAACTTCTCCCCTTCGGCACCGATGCTGCCGAACTTCACGGTGTAGAACACCATGCTGCGCTCTTCAAAGGACTGCTTGGTGGCAGGCTCGTCCAGTTGTTTCTTGAGGGTCGCCAGTGTGTCGTTGCCGGAATCAAGCTCCACCACCACCAGTGGCCGGGCTTTGCCCAGGTCCTGCTTGAGCGGGTTGATATCATCAGCAGCCAACAGCGGCCCCGTAAAAGCCATCAAGGTAGCCAGGGTCAGCGACCGGATGAGCATGCGCACCTCCTTTGAATTCCATGCAGGGTTCTTGAGTTTCATGTCTGCGACAGTCAAATTCAAGGATGATTCCTACACCGCGTTCAGAAAGCGTAGGCCAGGACGCCCGCTCCGCAAGGACTTGGCGGCGACATGCGGCATTGTTTCCTTTGATTGCACAAACATTACGAGACCTTCCAGCCCGGCCAATGGCGGGCAAAGACAGGCGCCACGATCGGGTCGGCATCCACCTGCGCCAGGGTCTGGGCAAAACCTGGCGCCAGGGCAGTCAACGCCTCACGCGCTTCATCCCAGCGCGACACCGCCGCCGCCATGATGCCCAGCGCATTCGGTGCGCCGTCGGGCGCGAACAGCTGGCCGGCAAACTGTTCGGCAAACACCACCCAGGCCTGGTGCAGATAGCGGCGCGTGCCGGTGGTCAATTGCGTCTGCACCACTTCATCGACGTTGCCCAGCCAGCGTTGCGGGTAGTCGATGATGCCGATCGCCGAATAACAGTTGGCCGCGATGTACACCAGGCCGCGGATGATCTGGTCACGGTCGCCGCCCAGCAGATGCGCATCGGGAAACGCCAGGCCCAGGTGGATCAGGATCGCGGCACTTTCCGTCAGCACCTGCCCATCGGGGGTAACCAGGGTGGGCACCTGTTTGAGCGGGTTGATACGGGCAAGCTCGTCGCTGCCCTCGCCGTCGGCCCAGGAGGCGGCGTCTACTCGTCGCCATGGTACCGCGCACCGCTGCAGGGCGATTTCGATCATGCAGGAGCCGGATTCGTCGATGCCATAGAGTGTGTACATAGCCTTTCCTCCATTGGATGAATCAAGGATTTTAGAACAGGCCCATTTGCCCGCCGACCAGGGTGCTGAAATCGTCACTCACGAACGGCAGTATCGCATCCGCGACCGGTTGCAATTGCCGGGTGACGTAGTGGTCGTAATCAATCGGCGCCTGGCGTACTTCCAGCGGTTCGGGGCCGTTGACGCTGATCACGTAGCGGATCCAGCCGCCGCGCTGGTACTGGCGCGGTCGCCCCAGGCGGTCGTTGTATTCATCGGCCAGGCGCGCCGCGCGTACATGGGGCGGCACGTTGCGCTCGTAGTCATCCAGTTGACGGCGCAGACGTTTGCGGTAGATCAGCAGTTCATCGAACTCGCCGCTCAAGGTGCGGCGCACGTAGTCGCGTATGTAGTCCTGATGGGGCTGGCGGTGGAAGATGCGTTGGTAGAGTTCCTGCTGGAACCGGCGGGCCAGGGGCGACCAGTCGCTGCGTACGGTCTCCAGGCCTTTGTAGATCATCTCTTCGCTGCCGTCGGCACGTACCACCAGGCCGGCGTAGCGCTTCTTGCTGCCCTCCTCCGCGCCGCGAATGGTCGGCATCAGGAAGCGGCTGAAGTGGGTTTCGTATTGCAGCTCCAGGGCACTTTGCAGGCCGAACGCGCTGTGCAGGTGCTCACGCCACCAGGTGTTGACGTGCTTGACCAGCGCCTGGCCGATACGGCTGGCGTCGTCCTGGGAATGCGCGCTGCCGAGCCACACGAAGGTGGAGTCGGTGTCGCCGTAGATCACCTCATACCCCTGGGCTTCAACCAGTTCGCGGGTCTGGCGCATGATCTGGTGGCCGCGCATCGTGATCGACGAAGCCAGGCGTGTATCGAAAAAACGGCAACCGCTGGAACCGAGTACGCCGTAGAACGCGTTCATGATGATTTTCAGCGCCTGGGACAGCGGCGCGTTGTGCTCACGCTTGGCCTCTTCGCGACCTTCGGAGACACGCGCAACGATGGCCGGCAGGCAGTGCCGGGTGCGAGAAAAGCGTGCACCGCGAAAGCCTTCGACGGAGTCGCTGTCGTCGGGGTGCTTGAGGCCTTCGATCAGGCCCACCGGGTCGATCAGGAAGCTGCGGATGATCGAGGGGTAGAGGCTTTTGTAATCGAGCACCAGCACCGATTCGTAGAGGCCGGGGCGCGAGTCCATGACAAACCCGCCGGGGCTGGCCTGGGGCGGTTTGTCGCCCAGGTTCGGCGCGACGAAGCCCTGGCGGTGCATCAGCGGCATGTACAGGTGGGTAAATGCCGCTACCGAGCCGCCGTTGCGGTCGGCCGGCAACCCGGTGACGCTGGCGCGCTCGAGCAGGAACTTGAGCAGCTCGGTCTTCTCGAAAATCCGTGTGACCAGCTCGCAGTCCTTGAGGTTGTAACGCGCCAGGGCGGGCTTGTCCTCGGCGAACATGCGGTTGATTTCGTCCATGCGTTGATACGGTGTGGAGATGTCCTTGCCCTCGCCGAGCAGGGTTTGCGCGACGTTTTCCAGGCTGAAGGATTCGAAGCTCCAGGTGGCCGAACGCAAGGCTTCGATACCGTCGATAATCAGGCGCCCCGCGGCCGCGGCGAAGTAATGGTTGCGGCTGCCGTGTTCGCGCCAGGCCATGGGCTCATCGCCGCGACCGAGCATCAGCGGCACGTTGAGGCGCTGGGCATGTTCGTGGAGTACGCGCAGGTCGAACTGCACCACATTCCAGCCGATGATTGCATCGGGGTCATGGGTGGCGAGCCATTGGTTGAGGCATTCGAGCAGTTGGGCGCGGGTGTCGCAGTAGTCGAGCTTGAAATCCACCGCGTCCGTCTTGTTCGGCGGGCCGAGCATGTACACCTGGCGTTCGCCGCAGCCTTCGAGGGCGATGGAATAGAGGTCGCCCTGGGCGGTGGTCTCGATATCCAGGGACACCAGCTTGAGCGGCGGCCGGTAGTCGGGCGCGGGCTTCATCTGCGCATCGCACAGGGCACCGCCGGCATCCGGTGTACCCCCGAACCAGACCGGAGCGGTGATGAAACGCTCCATCATGTAGCGTTCCGGCGGGCGCACATCGGCTTCGTAGACATCGACACCGGCGGCGCGCAGGCGTTTTTCCACGTCCATCAACTGGCGGTGCTGGCGCGTGTATAGGCCCAGGACCGGGCGGTGATGGAAATCGCAGAGTTGCAGCGGGCGCAATTCGATATCGCGTTCGCCTTTGAGCAACCAATCCAGCGGCTTGCGATGGGCCTCGGGAATAAACATCACCGAGGTCTGCACGGGTAGGCGGATAAACCGTGGCCCCTGGTCTGTGGCCAGCCAGAAACTGACCTCCGTGCCCGCCGGGGTGTCGCGCCAATGCCGGGTCAGGACAAAACCCTGCTGTAAATCCACCGTACCGCACCTCTGGAATAGCTTTCAGGCGTTGATTCTACGCGGCATCTGGGCAAACGCGGCAGGTAAACGCGCATGCAAGCGGTGGACTTCTAAAGGCGGCGAAAGCGGGCACCGCAATGGTGCCCTTTCTCCAGTTCACGCCCGACGTGCTTTGCTCAAATAGTTTTCGATATTGCCCATCTGATCGTCCCAGCCACGGGAGTTCATCTTGAAGGCCTTTTGCCGACGAGCCTCCGGCACCGCGTTGAAACCGGATTCAACCACCCGCAGCAAAATGCCCGGCGCCCGATCCTCAATGGTGAATTCAACCAGTGTCGGGGTTTCCTTGTCGTAGTCGACGCCCTTTTCTACCGCGAAGGGGTGCCACCAGAAAGAGAACAACGTTTGCGGCAGGATGCGTTCGATTTTGGCTTTCCAGATCACGTGTTCGTAACCTGGGTAGGTAATCGGCGCCTCTATGGTTTCCCCTGCCACAAAGGCTTTGCCCTTGAGGGCGATACCAAACCAATCGCCGAATTGCTCGGCATTGGCGAGCGCTTCCCAGACCTGTTTACGTGAAGCATTCAGCAGAACTTTTCGCTCAATGCGATCTAATACGTGCATAAGTCACCTCCTCCATTGACAGTAGGCGACACCAAATAATGCGCAACCTCAGGTTGTAAGCAATCATGATGACCCCGTCCTTGAACCGGCAATACGTTTATGACTGACCCATTGAATGGAAGTTGCTTCTGCAAAGGTGTCCGCTATCAGGTGGACCAGTTGGACATGCCTATCAGCCACTGCCACTGCGCAAGCTGCCGCAAAATACATGCGGCGCCGTTTGTCGCCACTGCAGGCGTAATGCGCGAACATTTTCGCTGGACGCGGGGAGAGGAGCTGTTGGCGTCCGTTGAATCTTCGCCGGGCAAGCTCAGGCATTTCTGCTCGCGCTGTGGCTCACATCTGATAGCAGAACGTGGGCATCAGCCCCATGTGATCGTGCGGGTGGCGACGCTGGACGATGATCCGGGCGTCAGGCCCACCTCGCACATCTGGACGGCCCATGATGTGCCCTGGCTTGCCCATGAAGGCATAGAGCAATGGGACGAGTGGAAGGCATGATTTAAACGCGGGGGTCACCTGGCGCTTTTGCCGGCGTCGCATATTGCGGCTTCAGGTGACCGTCCTGGTCGAGTAGCCAGGCATCCATGATTTGCCGCACCACCGGACCCGCGACGCGACCACCGGCCTCACCGTTTTCGATCATCACCGAAATCACGATCTTCGGATGTTCGGCCGGAGCGAAGCCAACGAACAACGCGTTGTCACGGTGGCGTTCCAGTGTCTTCTCGCGGTTGTAACGCTCGCCTTGCTTGATCGCAACCACTTGCGCGGTACCGCTCTTGCCGGCAATGCGATATTGCGCCCCTTGTGCGGCGGCCCGGGCGATACCTCGTGGGTCATGCATCACCAACTGCATACCGTGATTGACCTGCTCCCAATCACGCGGATCCTTGAGGACGACGTTGGGCATGGGGTTCTGGTCCACCGGCGGCTCGCCATTGATCGTCTTGGCCAGGTGCGGGCGATTCCACACGCCTTTGTTGGCGATCAACGCCGTGGCCTGGGCCAATTGCAGCGGAGTGACTTGCATGTAACCCTGGCCAATGCCGAGGATCACGGTTTCACCAGGGAACCAGGGTTGGCGCCGTGTGGCGCGCTTCCATGCCTGGGATGGCATCAAGCCAGCGGACTCTTCGAACATGTCCAGGGAGACTTTCTGACCCAGGCCGAACTCAGCCAAGTAGTCATGCAGGCGGTCAATGCCGAGCTTGTGAGCCAGGTCGTAAAAGTAAGTGTCGTTGGAACGCATGATGGCAGCGTCCATGTCTACCCAGCCGTCACCACTGTGGTTCCAATTGCGGTATTTGTGGTCAAAGTCGGGGAGCTGGTAGTAACCGGGGTCGAATACACGGGTCTGTGGGGTGACGACACCGCTGTCGAGACCAGCGATGGCCACTTCTGGCTTGATGGTCGAACCTGGCGCATAGAGCCCCCGGAGGACGCGGTTGAACAGCGGCCGGTCAATGGAGTCGTGCAGCGCGGCATATTCCTTGAAACTGATGCCGGTGACGAACAGGTTCGGGTCAAAACTCGGCTTGCTGACCATGGCCAGCACTTCACCGGTTTGCGGATCGAGGGCAACCACCGAGCCACGGCGATCACCCAGGGCCTCTTCCGCAGCCTCCTGGAGCTTCACATCGAGGCTCAGGACGATATTTTTGCCAGGGATCGGGTCGGTGTGCTTGAGCACACGGAGTACGCGGCCCTGGGCATTGGTCTCAACCTCTTCGTAGCCGACATGACCATGCAGTTCGGACTCGTAGAAACGCTCGATACCGGTTTTGCCGATGGACTGCGTGCCACGGTACTCCACCGAGTCGAGGGCTTTGGATTCTTTCTCATTGATCCGCCCCACATAACCGATGGAGTGGGCAAAGTGCGCGCCCAGCGGGTAGTGACGGACGAATTGCGGCTCTACATCTACTCCTGGCAGGCGGAACTCATTTACCGCCAGCAATGCAATTTGCTCTTCGGTCAACTCGTAAAACAACGTCACGGGGACGAATGGGTGGCGTGCCTGCTTCAGAGCCTTGTCGAACAGTGCTCGGTCTTCGACAGGCAGGTGCAGCAAGTTGACGATGGCGTCGAGCTCGCCCTTGAGGTCAGTGGTGCGCTCGCGGGTGATGGTCAGGTTGTAGCTGGGTCGATTATCAGCCAGCACCACGCCATTACGGTCATAGATAAGGCCGCGCGTCGGAGTGATGGGCAGCACATGGACGCGGTTGTTTTCAGAAATCGTGGAGTGGTAGTCGAACTGTACGACTTGAAGGAAATACATACGCCCCACCAGGGCACACGTAATGCCTATCACCAACAACGCACAAGCGAGCAGGCGCTTGTTGACCAGGCGGTTTTCTTTTTCGTGATCTTTAATCGGTATCGGTTCAGGCATTTCTACAGCATCTCGTTGAAGAAGGTCGACGCCGCATCCTGCGATGAAAGATCAGTCCTTGGGAAATGTGCTGCACCATACCAAAAATGCAGAAACACTTTGCATTGAATTCCCCAACGGCACTCTGAAGTGAGTTCCCTCTCGACGGGTACGGTGATACGGCAGCTGCCCTTGAAGATAATCAACAGCTCATCCGCCTAGGCGTACCCACTTTTCGAGCACCCAAAACAAAACCCCATCTGCTTTCGCAAATGGGGTTTCGGAATTTAATCTTGACGATGACCTACTCTCACATGGGGAAACCCCACACTACCATCGGCGATGCATCGTTTCACTGCTGAGTTCGGG